>NZ_MAJV01000138.1:0-136 GCF_001691065.1 Aliivibrio sp. 1S128
ATCGTGTTGATTGCTTTGTTATATGATTTTTCTAGCCACTACGTGACAAGCCTTACTATTATGCCCTGTCATCGTTTGATTATTAACAACGATAGACTTTTCTAGTACAAACCCATCAACTATGTTTTCAATTTCA
>NZ_MAJV01000138.1:277-635 GCF_001691065.1 Aliivibrio sp. 1S128
TGGAATGCATGTAAAAACAGTGCATGTAACAATGGCATCAAAGGAAGAATCAGAAAAAGGAAGTTGTGAACCTTTTGAGTAGTTCAGCTCAAGATGCGGGAATTCATTGTTCCCACGATTAATCATTTCCAATGAAGAATCAACACCACAAATACTTTTATAACCTAAGTCATAAAGCTCATTAGTTACTCTTCCATACCCACAGCCAAAATCGAGAACTTGGCTAGAATAAGGAACTGTATTAATAAGTAACTCGCTGATTAATTGAAGATTAAACTCAACTTTACCAGCAACATCATCCCAATTACTCAAAGATTTCTCCTTAAATCATATAACGCCTGCATAACACGTTTACTAC
>NZ_MAJV01000139.1:0-451 GCF_001691065.1 Aliivibrio sp. 1S128
ACTTTCATCAGAGCAAAATTCAGCTAAATAAATGACTCCATTTGGTTTTAAAATTCTTAGTAGCTCAGAAACAACATTTACCCTAGCTTGCACTTCTGGAATGCACGTAAAAACGGCACACGTAACAATAGCATCAAAGGAAGAATCAGAAAAAGGAAGCGGTGAACCTTTTGAGTAGTTCAGATCTAGATGCGGGAATTCATTGTTCCCACGATTAATCATTTCCAATGAAGAATCAACACCACAAATACTTTTATAACCTAAGTCATAAAGCTCATTAGTTACTCTTCCATACCCACAACCAAAATCGAGAACTTGGCTAGAATATGGAACTGTATTAATAAGTAACTCGCTGATTAATTGAAGATTAAACTCAACTTTACCAGCTACATCATCCCAATTACTCAAAGATTTCTCCTTAAATCATATAACGCCTTAATCACTGAAACTA
>NZ_MAJV01000139.1:521-662 GCF_001691065.1 Aliivibrio sp. 1S128
TTGATGCATTTGTTATATGCCGTTGATAAATGGTGAGAAATCGATTTTACAATATTTCAAATAATTACCCTCACCAAAAGGACTTACAGCTAATTCAATAGCTCCATGATCTGTATAAGTATCAAATTGCTGATTAAACTT
>NZ_MAJV01000139.1:695-1198 GCF_001691065.1 Aliivibrio sp. 1S128
GTGATATTATCTTCAATTAGATACGTTTTTTCTATTTCTATTGAGCAATCCCCTGACTGCCCATTAATAAAAATTGCATACATTTTCGATAATTGACTCAGTGTTATTGCACAATGCAGCTCTTCATGTCGGTATAATTGTTCTAAATAATCCCGATAATCCTCTCGACTCTGAGAGTAACTATTGAGTATATTCAAACGCGGAAGTGTATATTTAATTTGAAGATTAAAGTCTTTTATTTCGCAACTGTCATCATCTACATTAAACTTATATTCCCACGCAGTATAGCCGTCAAAATTATTCTTTTTAAGAAAATCTGCTCGTTTGTCAAATGAGTTTTCTACGCTTTCTGGAGTATCTCCTTGCAACTCATACACATCATATGACTTGTTAAAATCAAAGGGCAAAAGTTCCGAAAAAGATAGAGGAGAAACTAATAATAGAATTGCTCCGTATTTCATTGTTTTCATTAAGCCTCCTTAACTTAAAAAAGCATATAACGC
>NZ_MAJV01000140.1:0-364 GCF_001691065.1 Aliivibrio sp. 1S128
CAACTATGTTTTCAATTTCAACTTGAGTTCCGTGCCACATTGGAACCCCAACACCAGACGTAAAAAAAAGACTTTCATCAGAGCAAAATTCAGCTAAATAAATGACTCCATTTGGCTTTAAAATTCTTAGTAGTTCAGAAACAACATTTACCCTAACTTGCGCCTCTGGAATGCATGTAAAAACAGCGCACGTAACAATGGCATCAAAGGAAGAATCAGAAAAAGGAAGTTGTGAACCTTTTGAGTAGTTCAGCTCTAGATGCGGGAATTCATTGTTCCCACGATTAATCATTTCCAATGAAGAATCAACACCACAAATACTTTTATAACCTAAGTCATAAAGCTCATTAGTTACTCTTCCATA
>NZ_MAJV01000141.1:0-1771 GCF_001691065.1 Aliivibrio sp. 1S128
GTCGTTGTATGTTTGATTGCAGTTGTTTTTGTTGGTCCCATGGCGTTCATTGGAGCAGGGGCGAGTGCGTTACTTTCATTCAAATTGGTTAACTTTAAATTAAAACCTATGATGTTTGAAACGTTGTATTTTGATGAGTCAGTGATAATTAAATCATCAAAAATAAACTATATAACGATAGTTCCAAATGCTCAATTATTACTGTCATTGGATGGTATTTTTTGCAATAAAAAAAATGCAAATGATATTTTCAATATCTTGAGGGATTTTTATCCAAATGGTCATTTTTATGAGGTAGAGGAAGAAGATGATATTTATTCCCATTATAAATATAAAGAGTTCTTACATCCAATGGTTCAGGATTGACGTGAAGTTGTAAAGGATACGTTAAATAATGCATAATAAAGACAATGAATTAGAACTTGAGCGTGAGCTTCATGAATTACCAATTATTTATCAATGGGAAGCTATAAGGTGTGATAGGGCTAGTTATGCTTTGCGCTGGATGATTGCTATTGGCTCGTCATTAATTGTTTATGGAGGTCTATATTTACTTATTAAAGAAAGTGAGGCGATAATTCCATTATTGCTAATGGGCATAGCTATGGCATTAGTATCGCGTTATTTATTTCTGGCAGATAATCAGCATCATTATTTTCTAACGAAAAAAGGTATTCACTTTACAACAGAGCAGATAATTCCTGAAATGGCCTATAAAGTGATGAGAGGTTTTGCTTGGTTTGGTGTGGCGGTAAGTTTTTTTGCTGTCACTACAATAGGACCTATGGCATTTGTTGGGGCAGGAGCTTGTGCATTACTGTCATTTAAAATGATTGGTTTTAAATCAGTACCTCGCAGTTCTTTTGTATATTTCGTAGATGAATATACTGTATTTGATATTCAAAAAGAAAATACTTTTTCAATAATAAGTCATCCACATAATATATATGATTCATGCTATAGCTTGTATTATTTTCTTGAAGATAGAGATGAAATAAAAAAACAATTACTTCAGGTGATTAAAAAAAGTCACTATAAAATAATCAAACATCCTGATGATATTTATACCAACGGTCCATTTGAATCCTCTGAGAATCTGAGCATCAATCATGCTAACTCATAAAGACATAGACAATAACGATAAAATAGAAACCATGAGAATGGCCTTATACAACGAAGAAGTGCTTTATGAGTATGAAACCATAGAGCATCAATATTTGGGGTATTTTGCGGCAGCCGGTTTTTTCAGTGTGATGCTTTGGTTTTTATATGATTTTAGTGATGATGGAATAGACGCAGGTGAAGCCATTATATTTGGTGGTGGTGGAACCATAATGACACTATTTTTAATTTTTTTTGCATCAGCCGATATAAAACGGATTTACAAGTTCACTAAAAATGGAATAGTAACCGAGCAGGCAGATGTGGTACCAGAGTATGCATATCAATGCATACGAATGATAGGTCGAGTGGGGGTCGTTGTATGTTTGATTGCAGTTGTTTTTGTTGGTCCCATGGCGTTCATTGGAGCAGGGGCGAGTGCGTTACTCTCATTCAAATTGGTTAACTTTAAATTAAAACCTATGATGTTTGAAACGTTGTATTTTGATGAGTCCGCGATATTTAAAGCAAACAAAGAAAATTATATTGATATCACACCAAACTCAACGTTGTTTTTGTCATTGGATAGTATTTTTTGTAATAAAGATAATGTAGATGATATTTTTAATACTTTAAAAGAATTCTATCCAAATGGTCATTTTTATGAGGT
>NZ_MAJV01000142.1:0-5029 GCF_001691065.1 Aliivibrio sp. 1S128
GCTAATATGAGTTTTACGGGTAGTTTCATTTCAATAGTCTTAATGATTAAATTCCTGTTTCAGGATCCATAGGCTCTGATCGATAATCTTTCCCTGCAATAATATCGTAACGAATTACAGTAGAATCATTAAACAAATCAAAATCCATATTTATAGAGTTTTGATCACCTTGTAATTTTTTATTATTAATATAGAAATCACAAGATATATCTCCAGACCAACGTTCAATTTCAACCCATTTATGAATACTAGCATTACAATTTCGAGACTCTAATTGAACTGTTGATGGCAATGTCCTATATGTGATCTCTGCCGATCTAGCAACTCTAAATCCTGCAAAGACTTTATCAAAAGCATTATTTACATCAAGGCTTACTGAATACATTGTCATTCCACAATTCGTATTATTACTTTTATAGGGTATCCGCAATTCATAGCTGTTTTCATCTTCTGAGAAATCATGTTCAATTTTAACTGTTCCCTTGGCAGCTCTCGTTACTTTGCCTGTATTTGCACTAAATGAAAAAGAATCACACTTTTCTCCACCACCATAAAAAGTAGCCCACCCAGTAACGTTAACATCTTTTGGCTTTACTCCTTTAATTGTGATGTACTCATCACCTTCATTATTTCCAAAAGGAGCAGGATTAAATGTCTTCGTTAAAGCAATTGCCCCCATACCTAATATTACAAGGAAAAGTACAGCTAATATGAGTTTTACTGGAAGTTTCATTTCAACAGCCTTAATGATTAAATTCCAGTCTCAGGATCCATCGGCTCTGATCGATAATCTTTCCCTGCAATAATATCGTAACGAATTACAGTAGAATCATTAAATAGATCAAAGTTTGTACTTAATGAATTTCTACTTCCTTTCAGTTTTTTACTATTAATATAAAATTCACAAGATATATCTCCAGACCAACGTTCAACGGCAGCCCATTTACTAATTTTTGCATTACAATTTCGAGACTCTAAATGCATTACTGGCAATAATGTTTTATCTGTCACTTCAGCAGGTCGTGTTAATCTAAAGCCAGCAAAAACCTCATCAAAAGCATTATTTACTTTAAAACTTATTTCATATAATTTCATACCACAATTTGTATTATAACTTTTATAGGGTATCCGTAATTCATAGCTGTTTTCATCTTCTGAAAAATCATGTTCAATTTTAATTGTTCCCTTGGCTGCTCTCGTTACTTTGCCTGTATTTGCACTAAATGAAAAAGAGTCACACTTTTCTCCACCACCATAAAAAGTAGCCCACCCAGTAACGTTAACATCTTTTGGCTTTACTCCTTTAATTGTGATGTACTCATCACCTTCATTACTTCCAAAAGGAGCAGGATTAAATGTCTTTATTAAAGAAGCTACGCCCACACCTAATATTACAAGGAAAAGTACAGCTAATATGAGTTTTACAGGTAGTTTCATTTCAATTGTTCCTTAATATCAACGGTAATACTTTCATTTCCAGCGAGTAATGACTGCACAGAATATTGATTTGGCTTTTGTTGTAATAACTGCAACTCTTTTCTCACTCTTTCTATATTTAAACGTATCTTATTTGTAAGTCTCATTTCAGAGTTTAATGACAGACGTTTTGCGTCACCAACATGATATGGAATATCTTGACTGTTTTTTAACTCAACTTCTAGCGTTTGATAAGTGTTATTTAAGCCAGTTTCAACTTTTAATATTTCAGTTATTGCACCGTCATAAGAGTCAAACAGTGAGTTATTTAAAAGAATTCTTAACTGATTTTGTATGTTCGGCACATATTCCGTCATCATATGATCAAGTGCTGAGTTTTTAATACTACTAAAATAGCCATTAATTTGAGTCGACTCTTTACTCAATGAATCCGCTAAATAAAACGAATCATTCTCTCTATTACTAACTAAAGTTAAATTAGTAACATGCGTTTGCTTTGGTGTTAATAACACTTGAGCTACAGGCTGAGGGTGATGTTTATTAGCACTGTACGTTAATAGTTGCACTAAATTACCATGATGGTGATAGTTATCATCATCACTGTCAGTCACTGCATTTACAATCTTTTCAGCAACACCAGTAAATAATGAGCCTTCATTCTCATCTCCAGTATTTGTCCATTTAAAAGGAACTTGTGGCACTACATCATGGTTATTAACATGACGATAATGGATAATATCACTGTATGCTGATACAAATGAATGAGTTCCAGCTCTTGGCATACCATAAGTATATAAACGAAGACTTTTAGGTTGAAATCTATCTTTAATTAAAGCACTTACAATTAAAGCTCCCGCTCCTCCAAGACTATGTCCACAAACATAAATTGTTTTATTTATATGATTATCTTCTAACTCATTTCTAATCAATAACCAAAATGCTGCCGCATACTCATAAAACCCTTGATGTACATAACTATCTTTTAAATCACTAACTGGTATCTGTGCAGCATCTAAATCTGTCATTACATCTTTGTAACCTTCTGACTCAATCACGGCTCTAAAGCCATCTACAGCTTCAAATATTTTAAAACCTAAAGGAGCTATGGGTTTAGCGACTTGCATCACTTCGTTATCAGTAATTTTCCAAGTATTTTCATTACCAAAATAGGTCTCAGTACCTCTAACGCCTACAATAACAACATCTTGATTACTTAAAATATAACCCTCTACGCCTATTTTTTTATTTTCAACAAATTCAAGTTCAAGATGCTGAGAATACGCTACTTCTTTTAGTAACCAGTCCACTTTTGAAGAGGCGCTATATTCAGGACGTTGTTTCGCTTTAAGCTTTGCAATTATTCTATTCAAACCACCTTCAGGTAATTTAGGCTGGTCTGGGTTACTTAGATCACCAAATTCATCGTTTGAATAGGCCAACTGAGCCAACAACGCAAACGTATAACTGTTAATTAAACTGAATTCATCTGTATCTACTATCATTGGAATGTAGCTTCGCAGTGCTTTAAGCTCTACAACTACCGTTGAATTTGTTTTAACGTTAAAGCCAGCAATAACTTCATCTTTTCCGTCATCAATAGCTTTATGCTCTTGAGTAAGAAATTCATCTTCAGGCGCGGTATCCCATAAATCACCAATAGAAATATTATGGTATTTTTTTAGGTTATTGTCTGACGCATCCATTTCTGAGTTTGCACGTAATTTAACAGGCGATGGCGTATTATCTTCACGACTTTCAAATTGCTCTACAATTGAGATAAGCTGCTCTTGCTTAACCGTTACTCGCCAATCACCATCATCTATATCTTCAAATAAAACAGAGCCATTTTGACTTGTTTTAGATAATGTTAATCCTGAACTTTGATTCACAATAGTGACTTCTAATCCATCAATAGGCTCATCATTTTCACTACGAATATCTAACTCAAGCCAATGTGTGGTTGTCGGTTGCAGTCTGTCATTATTAATTTTTTCTTTTAGTAAAATCGTATCTGTATGATAAGTTTTGTCCACTGCAGTATTCAGATTACTCCCTGCTTTTCCCAACTCTTTCCCCATAGGCAATAGGGCTACTTTGCCTGCATAACCGCTGCCACTTCCTGCGCTACCACCGGAGTTTAAATTAATAGCAGATCCAATAAGATGGACGCCTGCGGGGTCAATTTTTACGACACTGCCACCGGCTTTAATGGTAATTTCAGTTCCTGCCTCTAACACTATTTTTTGCCCTGATTTTAAGTGCAATTCAGAACCAATCTCTTCTAATCGTTTTTTACCTACTTTGCTATGAACAGAGCCATTAACTTGATAATGAGAATCTCCTTTAATGGTTTCAAACTGGCTACCATCAACGGTTGTATTTCTATTGTTTTTTATCTCATTGAATTGATTGTTATGTACAACTTTATGCTCATCATTAAACACTTCTATTGTGTGATCATTTTGGATCTGGCTATCCATGTCTTTTGCTGCATGTATATAAATTTGCTCGGCGTCTTTTTTATCTTCAAAACGCAGTTCATTAAAATTTTCACCACCAAGAGAGCTTGAGGTTTTAAAGGTACTGCGCGTCTTGTGCTCAGGCAAAGTATAAGGGGGTTTATTATTACCATTGTAGAGGGAGCCTGTAATGATTGGTTTATCTGGGTCGCCATGAATAAAACTAACAATTACCTCGTGTCCTATTCTTGGTAAGATAAATTGACCATATTGATTTCCAGCCCACCCTTGAGAGGTTCGTAACCAACAACTTGTCTTCTCATTTCCTTGACCGTTTCTATCCCAATGAAATTGTACTTTGACTCGTCCAAACTCATCACAATAGATCTCTTCATTCTCAGGACCTGTAACAATCGCAGTATCTACATTATGAATTAGTGGTTTAGGCTCTGATTTTCGCTTAAACGGAAGATGCCAAGGCGAGCAACGGAAGCTGGCGTGATACTGAGAACAACCATCAGCAAACGCTTCAAGAACTTGAGGTTGTTGCCCACTATGGAAAACTTGCGTCAGTAGCCATGTATTATTCCATTCTGGATTGGGATGCTCTTGAACAGGTTGAAAATGACCTACCGTTAACTGAGCACAATCACTCTCACCGACCAATTCTATATTGCTATTTCTATGCTGTTGAAGTAATCGTTCCGCCTGCTTAATTGCTGTTTCGGATGTCTTTTTATTTGCAGGATACTCGAACTGTTCTAATCCCAATTCTGACGCTTGATTTTCTTTTTCCTCCTGTTGAGCAATTCCAATAGGGTAACGTTGTGGAGTTTCAAAATAGTAATCTTTTACTGATACTTTACCGACACTAACCTTCTGATTTTTAATTAATGAGGTAATGGTATTACCATCTTTTACCATTCCATTATCAGCGACAACACAAAGCGGATGAAGCTCAGTATAAGTCTCGGGGCCATCAGATATAATGAGTTTAGACCCTACATCAGTATGCTCAAAATAAGAAACTAAGCCTTCTTCTGACATCAATCGTTGAATAAATCCAAAATCTGATTCACCATACTGAACGCAATATTCTCGCGGTTGATGAGCGTTAAATAATTCGATTTCAA
>NZ_MAJV01000143.1:0-2542 GCF_001691065.1 Aliivibrio sp. 1S128
GTGATAACAACGATGTTTATCTGGTGTAAAAAGATATCTTGAAATCAATACCATCATAGTCAGAAAAGTAAATATCGCCCAAAAAGAATATGAATTTAAGGTTATATCTTCAGAAACAGACCAAAGAAATAACAAGATAAGTAAACCAATAAATACCGAAGACATCCAATTAAATAGATTATTATATTTTAATCCAGCCCCTTCATAATCCCATGCATAAATAACCTCTGCACTATATAACTGTTCTTTTAATTTAATTATGTTGTCTTTAGAGCCCATCATTCACCTCAACTTTAATAGTGCGAGTAATGTTATCTTTCTGTGCAGCCGATACAACAAGTTCACCCTGGTTATTACCTGAAGCAATATAGCCTAACTGATCATGCTCTGATGTTTGCCAGTTAAAAGGCAAGTCAATGAAGAGCGTAATACTATCTTTGATTGTACCAGCTAAATCTAAACGATAGACTGGGTTTCCCGTTTCATCTTTACTCCAAATACCATTTTGTTCATTTACTACCACCGCAGGTTTTGGTGAAGACGTCACATAGCTATATTTATTTTGTCCTGGTTTACGCGTAACTTGTAACCCAATGGACTTACCTTTTGTGTGCATGGGTAAAGATATCTCTAATTGCCATTGTTGCCCCGCAACAGAAGCGTACATTACTTTAGAAGGAGTGCTAGAAAATACCTTATTTAGCCTCACTTGAGGCTTATGAATAATACGCTCCAGTCTGGCCAACTCATCAACGGCTTCCCATTGCTTTGAAGCTTTACCCCATGTGGAATGTAATAACCACTTTTCTAATTCTGTACGCTTAAAAGCATTGATAATTATAATTGAGATAAAAAAGAGAATTGAACTAACCATAAATGTGGTCAGCATCCAAGGAGCAATAATAGAGCTAATACTAGCTCGACCTATTAAACTATTAATGTTTGACCTAAATTGCATCGAAAATACAAACAGTTGGGTTGCAGTAGATGTCCCTTTCAGCCCATACCCAAACCGTTCCATCGGTGAATGACTCATATCTTTAAATTTATCATAGCTCTCCCACGTCTCTAATGCTGTCGCGATTAAGCCAAATAAAGATACCGCAGCGGTTGTTTTGGCAAAGGTTTTAAGTGCCATTGTTTCTGAAACACTAGCTTCTTTTATCGCTAAATGTAAACTCTTCTTAAGTAATTCTCCATCTGTAGCCATCTTACTCCAAGTAACATCCCTCCAAACTGCGGTGACTGCTGATACCGCATAACTCGTCGCATAGGTTGCTTCTCTGACTGCTGGGTCGGTCCATACATTACTTTCAGGATATTGCTCTGCTTTATGGTGGAGATTTTTAAGTACTGCTGCCGTGTTCCAAAGGTTAAGGATCGCGACAACCCCTCCCATCTTGCCCATTTTATTCCACGATGCTTGAGTAGATTGTTTGCCTTGCTGCCAGCTGCGATCAATTGCTTCATTGAGCATTTGCTTGGCGGCATTATTGACAGCTTCATATTTAAGCATCACCATCACTGGAATTTCGCTACTCAATAGCTTTTGCATTCTTTGTTGAGCGCTGCGCATGGTTTGTATTTGATGGTTTTTTGGTGTCGGTTGCCCTGATGGAGGCTGACTAATTTGACGAATAACCATCACTTCTGCATTCATCTTTCGCTGCCACACGGCAAAGTGTGCAGGATAATCTGGGTTATGTATCACTATTGCCTCGGGGTTAACCAACGCTTCTAATATGACCAACCTTAAATTACTGACCATCCCCTCAGGCGTTGTTGCACTGTTCATTTGATGTGGAAACAGTAAATTCGCTATCCCTCGCCAACTCTCTTTAGCTTGGCCTGTCACTGCATTTTGCAGAGCAATAAAACTTAACTGAACAGGCTCAGCTAATGCTTTAAACCATTTATTATCTTGAATTCGAATATCATCTGTAAAGCCTCCCCAACTCGCTATCGCTCCCGATAATGCCCCCATATCACCTGAGCTATTGGTTGAAATAAGGTGATTACTTAGCTCTTCCACATGATCATTAAGCACTTGTAAGTTGTCGTTTGAAAATCCCAATGACGCTAGTGCAAACAGTGTTTTTGGCGAATCGAGGGAAAGTGCACTTTCTAGAGTGGCGTACTCCTTCTCGGTATTCACCGCTTGTTTTATTACCTGTAAATATTGGCTGATTACACTTAATAAATAAGTAAGGTGGTCTTCATCTTGATTATCAATACCAATGACTAATGGATCCGTTCCTAATTGCTCAAACGCCTCCATAAAATCTTGATAGAGCATGGCAATACGCTTATCTTGATCTTTAAGTTGGGTGTAGTGTTGAGTAAGAAACTCATCTAACTCACTCCAATTAACCTCATCACTAAAAAGAGTATTCTTTTCCCAAGCGGTTTTCTGCTCATCACTGGGCGTAAAATGGTATTTTTCTTTTAGTTCAGAGTGTTTCTCTAACGCTTCTTCTTGAAGTGGAGTAAATGGGGTATTGCCAATGCTTGGATTTGACTCGAAAGCCGCAGACTCTTTATC
>NZ_MAJV01000144.1:0-808 GCF_001691065.1 Aliivibrio sp. 1S128
ATGCAGGCGTTATATTTTTTGGGAGGTTAGGTGTGCAACTAAATCAGAGTTTTATTTCTAAAATCGAGGCAGCGATAGATAATACAGCCTTCACAGTCGACGATTTTGATATTAAGTATCCACAATATGGAGATCTTATTCAATTGTCATTTAAGCATCACCCATCTTTTCAGTTCAATGTTAAGGAAGTTGAATATGAAGAGGAGGTCAAGATATCTCAACCTAAAGGTGGCATATTTGCTGCGGCAGGCTTTCCTTCAACTGAAACTTCAGAGTATAAAAAAGTAAATGAAATTAAATATGTAATTACAGAATGTCCTGGTGATATTAAGTCAGAAGACATATACGATTTATCATCACTAAAACCGATTATAAGTAGCATTCAGGGTTGGTGCGAGAATATAGAGACGGAATTGTTGGTAATTTACTCTCCAAAAATAGTTGATGATGAACAATTACATAATCAAATTGAAAAGATTTTTCCTAGTAATGTTGAAAACCCTGAGAGTCATTTTTCATCAACTGAGGTGGATGAATTGCGGAATAATTTAGATTCATTATTTGAACGAATTCAGGCCATTAAAGAAGAATGTAAATTATCAGAAGAGAAATTAGAAAAATTAAAATCGGCTTTAGATAAAGCAAGTACTACGGCTGAAAAATTGCCTAAAGGTGTTTGGCTTAATGTTAATAAAAGTAAGATATCAGCATCTATAAAAAAGGTATTTTCTGTTCCTGAAGTAAGAGATTTTGCCTTAGAGGCTATTAAGAAAATAGCTTTGGGTGCATAAAATATAACAAATGCATC
>NZ_MAJV01000145.1:0-1841 GCF_001691065.1 Aliivibrio sp. 1S128
AATTCACTATGCCACTACACAAAGCTTGATAACTATAGCGGTAAAGGTTTAATTACAATCAAATTAAATACTGGTGAAAATTTATCATTTAATCTATCTAGTATACTCATCCAAGCAGAAGTAGAACAGAATGAAATTACATTTATTCTTGATTCTTTAGTAGATGTTACAAAATCAGATAACACTGACATTTTAAATATCCTTTCTACAAGTGAAGGCACTATATCTATTAATATCGATGGTTCATTTAAAGTTGATGGTATAAAGCATGAATTCAAATACATTAACAACCAATTAGAAAAAGATGCTTATAAATCAGCTTTTGAGATTTTAAAGTTTAAGAATGAAGAACTTTATATGCCAGAAGGCGATGTGTCAAAACCAATATTTGAAATCACAGATTCATTTAATACAACGGCTTTAGACTATAAAGAAATCCAAATCGAAACGATTGAAACTTATTATGCAGAGCTAAGTTACCATGTTTCAGGAGCCAACTTTGTAACAGTAGATAAGAACGGCTTAATCAAGATTAAACCAACTCTTAATGATATAGGTTTGCACAAAGTAACCGTTTACGTTTGGAATACCGCAGAAAAAGATAAGAATCACAGCCAAGAGATTACTTTTAATGTGGGGGAAAAACCTAATACAGCGCCTGTAATTGAACAAATCAGCGGATTTTCAATGAAAGCTAATACCGTTCAAACGATTCAAACTATAGCAATAGATTATGATAAGGATAATCTAACCTACTCTATTGAATCTTTGCTCAATTTCAGTACGATTAATCCAGAAACTGGTTTAATCACCCTTGAACCAACAATAGATCACCTTAACAAAGGTACAGATCAAATTACAGTTACAGTTACAGATGGTGATTTAACTGATACAGCTTTATTCAATGTTAACGTTAAAGATCCTAGCATCCCACAACCTGAAGATAATCATAAACCAATTTTAGAATCCATCGAAAATATTGAGCTAAATAGTGGTGTAATACATACGATTCAAATAATTGCAACTGATGAAAACAAAGACAATTTATTTTATACAGTTAGTGGCGTTGAGTGGGTATCTGTAGATGCTTTAGGCTTAATCAGCATTACTCCCCCAATAGATATTTCTACTGGTAACTATATAATAAATTACAGCGTTTCAGATAATAAAAGTGAACCTGTAAGTAATTCATTCTCTGTAATTATTAATAAAGGCAGTCATATTCCTACACTTTCAGAATTTCTTACATTAATCGGGGAAACCTCTGAATCTATTGGCGTACTTTTCGATCCAAGAACAGGTATTTCTTGGGATATTTCGGAAGATGGAAAACCACTACTATTAATTACAAGCCCGTATGGTGATTACTTCATGTTTAATCCTTTCGATGAAGTTGTAACTTTTGGTATTTACAATAAAGAGATCAACAACCTTACAGAGTTAAGCTTTCCGAACGAAGTAAAAACAATTCGTATGGGGGGCGGTTCTTATGAACAGCTGTACTTGGATAATGTACCTATAGTACTTATTAATACAGAAAAACATCTCGATTTATTAGTTGAGACTACTCTAACTAAAGAAGTGTTAGAATTCATGCTTTTAGGCCGTCACAATACCTCTTATTTTATTATAGAGGCTCATAATATACATGGGTATAGTGAAACAATTGAATTTCAAGCAAGAACATCACTTACAGCTGAGCACATGCGCTCTCGGTTACATCAAATCCTATCAAAATTTATTAGATAACTAAAACATGCTTAAAAGAGCTGATTAAATATCAGCTCTTTTTATTGTATATCGCATTATAAACACATATTTAGTTCGTGTAACGCCTGCAT
>NZ_MAJV01000145.1:1910-3085 GCF_001691065.1 Aliivibrio sp. 1S128
TGTAGCAAATCGTGTTGATGCATTTGTTAACTGCGCTTTTCAGCTTTAGTTACACAAACAGAAAACAGCTCTTTCATTGGCACATAATTACAATGATAACCATGGATATTTGCGGCTACCCACTGCTCAGAAGTAATACCAGAAAAATTAATATTGTAACCACAGTTGATTGCAATATGCTCAAACAACAAACGTTGGGCACGACCATTTCCTTCACGGAATGGATGTAAAACATTAATATCGCAATAATACTCAGCTAATTTAGTAAGAAATTCATCGTATGGTAGATCTACTAAATACTTATCTTTTTCTAACATTGAAAATAGATTATTTGCTTCTTTTTCAATCCTAGCTACATTACAGAAACGTGTATTTCCCTTTGAAATATCAATCGTTCTTAACTCGCCAGCCCATTCAAATAGATCGGAGAATAACACATGATGAATTGAACGCAGATAGCGGAAATCGTAAGGAGGCAATTGAAACTCTACATACATTGCAGCTAACGTTGTTAAATCACGTTCTGCTGCCTCTAATACCTCTTCATTGTTGATATTGAGCTTATTAACAAGAACCGTACTATTTTCGTAAGTATAAGGATCTTGTGTTGTTCCATATTTATCAGCCATTGAGCGCCTCTAACGAATTTACGTTTGAGTATTTGTTTAACAAAATTTGACGTTGTTGCTCTCTGTTGAGTGATAAATCGAAATTACTAGCAACATCATGCCCCTCTAAACGCATACTTTCTTTAAAGTTATCCATTTTAACTTGCTCGAAATAGGCATGCTTTTCTTCGTAAGAAGAAAGCATTGAATTACTTGGCATAACTAAATCAATATCATTAAGTTGAGACTGGATCGTTTTCCCTGTTTCAAAAACACCCCAGCTATTAATAGAAAAACGGAAGGTTCGGCCCTGGCGCTCTCTTTGAATGTTTAAGCCTAAATTTTCAACTAATGAATTAACTACGGATTGTACTTTACGTTCAGAAATCCCAGTTGCAGCCACGATAGCTTGAGTATTTGGAGATTCTAATCGTGTCATTGCAGCTAAAACCAATAATTCGTACTTCATGCTTACCTCGCACATTTATGCGGAAATAGTATTAGTCTACTACTCAAAGTGAATGATTACCATATTTGAAAGCTAAATTAACAAAGAAGCAGTTAACG
>NZ_MAJV01000146.1:0-940 GCF_001691065.1 Aliivibrio sp. 1S128
AATTAAAAGAGCAGCTATATCAGGCAAAGATTATCTACAGTTGGGAGGATATAGGAGGAGGCTTAAAGGATAAATTAGTAGTTTGGGGAGTCGCTACTGTTATTGGTTGGCTTTTACCTTTATTTCTAATATGTGTTGAAAGTATTCCTTTATGGAGTAATGAATTTTGGTTTTTTACAGGTTGTGCAATAGCTGGAATGCTGGTCGTGAGATATTTATTTTTTCCTGATAAACATTTTTGCTATCACCTAACTCCAATGGGGATTCATTACACTGAACAAGACATGATCCCAGAAGTGGCTTATAAAATTGCGCGAGGCTTTGCTTGGGTTGGCATTGTGGTCTGTATTATCGTTGCCTTTATGTTTGGTCCATTGGCTTTTGTTGGAGCAGGGGCCTTTGCGCTCATGTCATTTGGGATGACAAATTTCCAGTCAACTATACAAGAGCATGAAGTTTTTTTCTCTGATAGTCCAATTTTATTTAATCCAGTTAACGATACTATGTTCAGAGTAGACAGTAATACAGCTTCTGATTATTGTTGTCGTCGAGACTTTTACGTACCTTCTTTAGAGCAAAAGAAACAAATTATAACAGCGATTCAAAATAGCCAAAAAAATATAGAGTACGTAGAGTTAGCTAAGTTAAATGATATGTTTAAGCACCCTATTTTCATTCAAGATTAGAATGAAGTAATCGAAATTGACCTACCTATTAGATTTAGGCGTTATAGCTCGAGATACCATTACGGTCTTCGTTAATATGCCTTTTAACGGGCAAGCATTAGAGCATGATGAGTTGGGCTATATTGCTTCAGGTAATAGCCAGGGTGAACTCGTTATATCGTCAGCACGGAAAGATAGCGTATCTCGCACTATTAAAGTTGAGGTGAATGATGAGTCCTAAAGAAAAAATAGATGAATTAAAAGAGCAGCTATAT
>NZ_MAJV01000147.1:0-480 GCF_001691065.1 Aliivibrio sp. 1S128
TGTAGTGGTCAAGTAAAACTGGCCACCGTTTTATATTCTAACCAATATTGTTGCTCTGCAAGGTTCGGTGGTAATCCATCATTATGCTGATGAGGCCTGATACTGCTGAAGTAACCAATTATATACTTGGTTATTGAATGTTTTGCTTCAGCAAAACTTTTATATCCATTCTTAGGAACCCATTCACTTTTTAAACTTCTAAAGAATCTTTCCATTGGACTATTATCCCAGCAATTACCACGACGACTCATGCTTTGAGTTATTTGATATTGCCATAATTTTTGCCTGAACTTTAAACTTGTATAGTGGCAACCTTGATCGCTATGGAACATGACATTTGATGGTTTTCCTCGTAACTCATACGCTATTGAAAGTGCTTTCGCTGTAAGGTTACTATCAGGTGAAAGTGACAATGACCAACCAATCGGTTTTCGTGAAAATAAATCAATAACAACAGCTAAATAAGCCCATCTTGTACCA
>NZ_MAJV01000148.1:0-571 GCF_001691065.1 Aliivibrio sp. 1S128
GTTGATGCATTTGTTATATTAAATTTTAATGAGATAGCCAAAAGGTGATTTTTTGTATGTTATCTCTATAGAAGAATAGAGCTGACTTTCCGCATACATATTTGGTGAAGCACAAAGATTTCCGTTTATAAAGTCATTACCCAGAGACAACTCATAGCAACTAATGCTATTCCGATAATACTTGGTTTCTTTGCTCTCAACAGTAACTACTGTCTGCATTACAAAGTCTGAAAAATTGTACTCTATCCAAGCAAAAGTTGGGATTGAAAATAATATGAGTAGAGTGCTTGGAAAAAGTGAAATTACTGCTTGCTTCAGATAGTAACCTCTTATTTTTCTTAATTTAACTTCCACTATAGTTACTATGACAATTACACCTGAAAATGTCAGAGCAAATATAGCTGATTTATAAGTATAAATAACAGGAGGGCTAGAGACTACAATTGAAATAATGGTAAGTATGCATAAAGCTAAAAGAGAGCAGCTGAACACATAGCTTGTTTTTTTATTCGAATTACTAACATTCATACTTACTGTCCCTGTAAATATTTAATATAACGCTGGCATAACA
>NZ_MAJV01000149.1:0-1569 GCF_001691065.1 Aliivibrio sp. 1S128
AAAACTTTAATTGAAGAGTTTGATCATGGCTCAGATTGAACGCTGGCGGCAGGCCTAACACATGCAAGTCGAGCGGTAACAGGAATTAGCTTGCTAATTCGCTGACGAGCGGCGGACGGGTGAGTAATGCCTGGGAATATGCCTTAGTGTGGGGGATAACTATTGGAAACGATAGCTAATACCGCATAATGTCTTCGGACCAAAGAGGGGGATCTTCGGACCTCTCGCGCTAAGATTAGCCCAGGTGAGATTAGCTTGTTGGTGAGGTAAGAGCTCACCAAGGCGACGATCTCTAGCTGGTCTGAGAGGATGATCAGCCACACTGGAACTGAGACACGGTCCAGACTCCTACGGGAGGCAGCAGTGGGGAATATTGCACAATGGGCGAAAGCCTGATGCAGCCATGCCGCGTGTATGAAGAAGGCCTTCGGGTTGTAAAGTACTTTCAGTCGTGAGGAAGGGTGTGTAGTTAATAGCTGCATATCTTGACGTTAGCGACAGAAGAAGCACCGGCTAACTCCGTGCCAGCAGCCGCGGTAATACGGAGGGTGCGAGCGTTAATCGGAATTACTGGGCGTAAAGCGCATGCAGGTGGTTCATTAAGTCAGATGTGAAAGCCCGGGGCTCAACCTCGGAACCGCATTTGAAACTGGTGAACTAGAGTGCTGTAGAGGGGGGTAGAATTTCAGGTGTAGCGGTGAAATGCGTAGAGATCTGAAGGAATACCAGTGGCGAAGGCGGCCCCCTGGACAGACACTGACACTCAGATGCGAAAGCGTGGGGAGCAAACAGGATTAGATACCCTGGTAGTCCACGCCGTAAACGATGTCTACTTGGAGGTTGTGGCCTTGAGCCGTGGCTTTCGGAGCTAACGCGTTAAGTAGACCGCCTGGGGAGTACGGTCGCAAGATTAAAACTCAAATGAATTGACGGGGGCCCGCACAAGCGGTGGAGCATGTGGTTTAATTCGATGCAACGCGAAGAACCTTACCTACTCTTGACATCCACAGAAGAGACCAGAGATGGACTTGTGCCTTCGGGAACTGTGAGACAGGTGCTGCATGGCTGTCGTCAGCTCGTGTTGTGAAATGTTGGGTTAAGTCCCGCAACGAGCGCAACCCTTATCCTTGTTTGCCAGCACGTAATGGTGGGAACTCCAGGGAGACTGCCGGTGATAAACCGGAGGAAGGTGGGGACGACGTCAAGTCATCATGGCCCTTACGAGTAGGGCTACACACGTGCTACAATGGCGCATACAGAGGGCTGCAAGCTAGCGATAGTGAGCGAATCCCAAAAAGTGCGTCGTAGTCCGGATCGGAGTCTGCAACTCGACTCCGTGAAGTCGGAATCGCTAGTAATCGTGAATCAGAATGTCACGGTGAATACGTTCCCGGGCCTTGTACACACCGCCCGTCACACCATGGGAGTGGGCTGCAAAAGAAGTGGGTAGTTTAACCTTCGGGAGGACGCTCACCACTTTGTGGTTCATGACTGGGGTGAAGTCGTAACAAGGTAGCCCTAGGGGAACCTGGGGCTGGATCACCTCCTTAAACGATAGATTACGATTTA
>NZ_MAJV01000150.1:0-3624 GCF_001691065.1 Aliivibrio sp. 1S128
ATCACATTTAATGGCTGCTTTATGGCGTAAAAGGGATTGGACGAACATTGCGTAAATCATTAGCCTCGGTTAAATCAGATGAAGCACCCTTATTCCAATCAGGAAATGATTCACTTTGTCCACGACGTTTCCATTCAAAATATGCACCTAAGAGATACACTCCATGATCATAGGTTTTTAAAGTAGACATTATTTGCTCTCCTTGAACCATAAACCATTATTTGCTAATCCATTATAAAGGATCCCTTCTCCTGACATGGCACCATGTGAGAAAGCACTCCATGACCACACTTTATCCTCGATACGATCAACAATAGTGACATAAGTCATTTTACTCAGTGCACTATAATGTGCATCCTTCCCTAAAATTTGTGCGGGAACAAAATCATCAACCATCTGTTTTACGGTTCCTTTTTCTATATCAAAAAAGAATCCAAAAGAAGGATTAGATCCCCAAGCATAACGACCAGTTGGACTAATCGATCTTATGTCTAATTTTCTTTGTTCTCTAGGTAATGATTTTGAAGACTTTAGCAAAACGCCTTCATTTGATATCAAATTAAGTTTATACACACCATAAACATTTAAACTAACTAACGTATCATCTGTGATTTTAGCGAAGCTACTAAATTGAAAATTAACCTCACTAATCTCTCCCGTCTCTGAATCCCAACGAGCATAACTGTTTATAGCGTCATCAAAATACAAATAACGACTGTCTTCCGACCAAAACATATCAAGTGGCGAGGTGAATTTATGCATATTCGAAACCTTACCTGTTTTTAAATCATACACACTTTTATGACCACCAGAGCCAGCCCAAGCGACGTAGCGATTATTTGGCGAACGAGTTAAATTTCGCACCGCCGTTAAATCTATGGTTGCATCCGTCACCAAACGTAAATCAGTACCATCAGTTTTCATGCTCCAAATTTTAAGCCCGCTTTCATACTCATCTTTTGAGCTTGAGTTCGCCCATGCAAATTGAAAACGCGGTAAATCGTATGAGCTGGCATCATTAAGATCTTCTTTTGGCCACTCTTTGGCTTTTTCAACAAAGTAACGTGGAAAGTCTTGATACATTACTTTTAATTCTTTTTTTCGCCCAAACGCCGCATGTTCACTGCTTTCCATGATGTAATAGTTATTCTCACCCACATAGGTACGATCTGGGTGTTGTTCAGCCCTTAATTGAGCTGCTTCTGCTGCCACACTTTCAGGGTCATTGCACCCCATTAAAGTGATGCTAAATAGTGCAAATAATAGTATTTTTTTCATTGTTCTAGCCTATTAATTCTGAAATTTTAATTTTTGTTTTCAAAACGGATAATTCGTATTCTGTTGTCCCTAAGTCAGCACTCGCGCCGCGAAGAATATCCACTTCTTCAACTTCTTTTGGCCAACCAGAAAAAGGGAGATTTAAGAAGCCTTCATCATCAGCTTTTGCTTGCCTGAAGTAGACTTTCTGTGACCATTCTTCCTCTTCATTTCTCAACATAAAGAAATCATCAGGTTGGTCTGTCGTGCTGCAAATTCGGTAACGTAATATGATTTGATTTTTTGGTGGCATCACAGTGATTGCTGCAATGTTGCTATCACTTTGCTTATTGATTAATTCTGAACCAAAAACTGAATTATCAACTATAGGTAACTTGTAGATACCATCCCCTTCAAATACTTGCTGCTTGCTATAAACAGACATTTCATCAGTGGATACAGCGATATTAATATAATCAGCCTCTAGTGCATTAATGTCATTTTCATTCAATGATCGTTGGCTATAATAGACATAACAATCGGTTTGCTGTTGACCTAATATTTTATAAGGTATCCAAATATGAGGCATGGGGTGACTTATTCGTTTCGTACTACTTGAACCATCATCTTTTGCTGGACTTTCATGTGTCGGTAGGCGTATTTCATCGCAATCAAAATCTACAAATTTTAAAGTAACCTCTTCTTCTCCTAAATCAAATACTCTTGCTTGTTCACATAGATCAAGCTCACCAGAAAAAACTTTTTTCCCTTGTTGATACAATTCAAATCGTTCAAAGGAAACATTGGCATCTGGTAGAAATTCAGAACCTGTAATATTTACATGATAAGATTTTGACGACTCTTTATTGTCGTCTTGACGGTAACATTCACAAAAATACCCTTTTTTATTAACAGCAATTTCTCGCCATACTTCCCCCTTCCAAACGACATAAAAGAAGCCAGTTTGATATAACGAGTGCATCGCCCCTTGTTTCTTCATTGGAACCACTGGCACTAATACATTATCCCACTCTGCCATTTCTGTTTCTTTGGTAACAGGGGATAATGATTTACTCAGTAACAGGTTTATCTCTTTAGCAGAGTTCATACTTGGTAGCGTCAAATATAAAGATCGGTCTATGTCATCCAAATAGGTAAACTCAACTAAACTCCTATGTGCATTTTTACTGTCTTTTTTCGGTTTTAATGTCTTTTCATTTATGTTTTTCAATTTTGAAATGGATATAGAACCAGCGTTATTTGGCCATTGTCCCGCAAACTCTATGACGATTTTATTATCGTTCTTTTTTTCTGTCATTGGGATGATAGATGAGGCCGTGGTGCTAACATTGAGTAACGTCGGTTTTACTTTTATACGGGACCCTGTGATTGAGGGATTAACAACTTTATCAATGCGTTGTTGAAGACCTGTCCCTTTAGCTAGATGTAATTCATCTATACTTCGTTGTTGGTTCAGTAAAGATAATGCAACCCACTCTCCGCTCTCAACTAATTGACGAATACTCCGTACCACACGTGAAAGTCCTTGTGGATCAGAAGTAGCAATATGGCGTTGTAGATTAATGGGCAAAGAAGCGTTTAAAGCTTGTAGACTGGTAAAGCGATTAAGGTGAACATGTAGCTCATTAGGCGTAAGAATATATTGTAATTCTTTTTTTGTAAGTAACCGGCCAGGGATCAGTTTAAATTGGCAGAGCATCTGTGTCTCCACATTCAATGTATTGAAGGTATCTAATAATAAATTTGCCTATTATATAAATATGAATAGGTTCCTCAGTCAAACTCTATTCCCTTTCACTCTTAACTTCCTAGGTCGACGTCTCTTGTTTTTGTAAGTCTCCAACCTCTTAATTACATTTAAAATTACTTATTTTATTTAAAACAAAAAACGGCCCAACAAAGGACCGTTCAACTCACTACAATAATATAAAAAGCCTAGCCTAACTGGTCACAACCTTATTTTCATTGGTGATATTAACAGATGTTAATCTAGCGAATATAAACACCAAAGTAACAAAACTGACTAAAGCCTAGATCCCAATAAACTGAGTTGAGAATAAATAAAATCCATCAGCTAATGTATACTTTCCTGAACAATCATTTATCCTCCTTGATAAATGCACCATTATTTGCAAAACCGTTGTATAACCATGAAAGTGTGGCTGAGTGACCAGAGCAGATTTGTCCCCAATGCTGAGTCTGAGCAAATAATTTTTTATCAATTGTTAATTTATATTGTCTTGCACTGCCAGCAGAAGCTGAACGAACGTAATCGGCGTTAAGCCCTAAGACATCAAAAAATCGGTATTGGCTTTTTTTCTTTGGATCCTTTTTTTCTAATTTAAC
>NZ_MAJV01000151.1:0-2806 GCF_001691065.1 Aliivibrio sp. 1S128
GATTTAATAATTAAAAACGTACAGATAATCTCACATTTAACAAAAATTAAAATTTCAGAATTAATAGGCTAGAACAATGAAAAAAATACTATTACTTGCACTATTTAGCATCACTTTAATGGGGTGCAATGACCCTGAAAGTGTGGCAGCAGAAGCGGCTCAATTAAGAGCAGAACAACACCCAGATCGTACCTATGTGGGTGAGAATAATTATTACATCATGGAAAGCAGTGAACATGCGGCGTTTGGGCGAAAAAAAGAATTAAAAGTAATGTATCAAGATTTTCCTCGTTACTTTGTTGAAAAAGCCAAAGAGTGGCCAAAAGAAGATCTTAATGACGCTAGCTCATACGATTTACCGCGCTTTCAATTTGCGTGGGCGAACTCAAGCTCAAAAGATGAGTATGAGAGTGGGCTTAAAATTTGGAGCATGAAAACCGACGGAACAGATTTACGTTTAGTGACGGATGTAACGGTAGAATTGGTTAATGGTATTAAAAATTTAACGCGTTCTCCAAATAATCGTTACGTAGCATGGGCTGATCTAGGCGGCTATAAAACAGTATATGACATTAAAACAGGTAAAGTGGTGGAGCTAAGTATAGCAATGTCTCCTCTACCAATGCTGTGGTCTGAAGATAGTCGTTATTTGTATTTTGAAAGAGCTAGAGATCTTTTTTCTCGCTGGGATTCAGAGACTGGTGAGGTTAGTGATTCTGATTTGAAAGTTCGTACTGAAGCTGTTTTGACGGGAAATAAAATTATAAAAGTCACTGATGCCGCAGTTGTGGGTTATAACTTAAAGACAAATGAACGTTTATTTGTTTTGAGTTCAGATCGGTCATTAAGTGATAAAGAAAGAATTTTTAATGTAAAATCTATTAGTCCAACAGGAAGATTTGCATGGGGGTCTAATCCTTCTTTTGGATTCTTTTTTGATATAGAAAAAGGAACCGTAAAACAGATGGTTGATGATTTTGTTCCTGCTCAAATTTTAGGTAAAGATGCACATTATAGCGCTCTGAGTAAAATGACTTATGTCACTATTGTTGATCGTATCGAGGATAAAGTGTGGTCATGGCGTGCTTTCTCACATGGTGCCATGTCAGGAGATGGAATTCTTTATAATGGATTAGCAAATAATGGTTTATGGTTTAAGGAGGGCAAGTAATGTCTGCTTTAAAAACCTATGATCACGGAATATATCTGTTAGGTGCTTATTTTGATAAAACAGAAGATGAACAAGGTAATGAATTAGATAGAACCTGGCATCAATCATCTGATGTAACTGAGACTGATTTAAGCAATGTTCGTCCAATTCCGTTCACACCTGTTTTGATTAATGATGCTGAAAAACCAGTATTATGGGGCACGAATAAAGACGGTTTACTGTGTCAACTGGGTTACTTTGATGAGGATGCCGTACCTAAAACTGTAGCAAGGAAGCAAACCTTCTTACGCCATAAAGCGCCATTAAATGTGATTGATTTAATAATTAAAAATGTACAGATAATCTCACATTTAACAAAAATTAAAATTTCAGAACTAATAGGCTAGAACAATGAAAAAAATACTATTACTTGCACTATTTAGCATCACTTTACTGGGGTGTAATGACCCTGAAAGTGTGGCAGCAGAAGCGGCTCAATTAAGAGCAGAACAACACCCAGATCGTACCTATGTGGGTGAGAATAATTATTACATCATGGAAAGCAGTGAACATGCGGCGTTTGGGCGAAAAAAAGAATTAAAAGTAATGTATCAAGACTTTCCACGTTACTTTGTTGAAAAAGCCAAAGAGTGGCCAAAAGAAGATCTTAATGACGCTAGCTCATACGATTTACCGCGTTTTCAATTTGCATGGGCGAACTCAAGCTCAAAAGATGAGTATGAGAGCGGGCTTAAGATTTGGAGTATGAAAACCGACGGAACAGATTTACGCTTGGTGACAGATGCAACCATTGGTTTTGCATCTATTCGTAATTTAGCTCGTTCGCCAAATAACCGTTACGTTGCTTGGGCTGGATCTGGTGGTCAGAAAGGGGTGTATGATTTAAAAACGGGTAAGGTTTCGAATATGCATAAATTTACCTCGCCACTTGATATGTTTTGGTCGGAAGACAGTCGCTATTTGTATTTTGATGACGCTATAAACAGTTATGCTCGTTGGGATTCAGAAACTGGTGAAATTAGTGAGATTGATTTTCAAATAAGAACCGCAACAGCTAGCTTTGATGGAAAGCGAATGACTGTTTTAGATTTTGGCGTTTTAGTTGTAGATGCGAATACTAATGAAGAGATCAATTGGATTGGTGTCGATCGTTCACTGTCAATGAATGAGCGTTCATTGGATATAAGTTCTATTGATCCAGAAGGTCGTTACGCTTGGGGATCCAACCCTTCTTTTGGTTTCTTTTTTGATATAGAAAAAGGAACCGTAAAACAAATGGTTGATGGTTTTGTTCCTGCTCAAATTTTAGGCAAAGATGCTCATTATAGTGCCCTTAGTAAAATGACTTATGTCACTATTGTTGATCGTATCGAGGATAAAGTGTGGTCATGGAGTGCTTTCTCACATGGTGCCATGTCAGGAGAAGGGATCCTTTATAATGGATTAGCAAATAATGGTTTATGGTTCAAGGAGGGCAAGTAATGTCTGCTTTAAAGACTTATGATCATGGTGTTTACCTCTTAGGTGCATATTTTGACCTTCATGATAATGGACGAACAAAAGAGTTTAGAACTTGGCACCAATCATCTGATGTAACCGAGGCTAATGATTTACGCAATGTTCGCCCAATCCCTT
>NZ_MAJV01000152.1:0-1499 GCF_001691065.1 Aliivibrio sp. 1S128
CAATGTTCGCCCAATCCCTTTTACGCCTGTTTTGATTAATGATGCTGAAAAGCCAGTATTATGGGGAACTAATAAAGACGGTTTACTGTGTCAACTGGGTTATTTTGATGAAAATCCAGCACCTGAAACTGTAGCAAAAAAGCAAACTTTTTTACGTCATAAAGCGCCATTAAATGTGATTGATTTAATAATTAAAAATGTACAGATAATCTCACATTTAACAAAAATTAAAATTTCAGAATTAATAAGCTAGAACAATGAAAAAAATACTATTACTTGCATTATTTAGCATCACTTTACTGGGGTGCAATGACCCTGAAAGTATCGCGGCAGAAGAGGCTCAATTAAAGGTTGAACAACACCCTGACCGCACCTATGTGGGTGAGCATAACTATTACACCATGGAAAGCAGTGGTGATATTGAGTTTGCGAACAAAAAAGATCTAAAAATAATGTATCAAGACTTTCCACGTTACTTTATTGAAAAAGCCAAAGAGTGGCCAAAAGAAGATCTTAATGATGCCAGCTCATACGATTTACCGCGTTTTCAATTTGCATGGGCGAATTCAAGCTCAAAAGATGAGTATGAGAGCGGGCTTAAAATTTGGAGCATGAAAACCGACGGAACAGATTTACGTTTAGTGACGGATGCAACTATCGATTTAACGGAAGTACGAAATCTAACTCGTTCGCCAAATAATCGTTATGTAGCTTGGGCGGGATCTGGCGGCCATAAAAGTGTGTATGATTTAAAAACAGGTAAGGTTTCAGATATGCATAAATTCACCTCGCCACTTGATATGCTTTGGTCGGAAGACAGCCGTTATTTGTATTTTGATGGCGCTATAAACAGTTATGCTCGTTGGGATTCAGAGACGGGTGAAATTAGTGAGGTTGATTTTCAATTTAGTAGCTTTGCTAAAATTACAGATGATACGTTAGTTAGTTTAAATGTTTATGGTGTGTATAGACTTAATTTGAAATCAAATAAAGGCGTGTTGCTAAAGTCTTCAAAATCACTACCTAGAGAACAAAGAAAATTAAATGTTAGATCGATCAGTCCAACTGGTCGCTATGCTTGGGGATCTAATCCTTCTTTTGGTTTCTTTTTTGACATAGAAAAAGGAACAGTTAAGCAAATGACTACAGATTACACGCCTGCTCAAATTTTAGGGAAAGACGCACATTTTAGTGCATTAGATAGTTTTGCTAAAGTTAGAATTGTTGATCGCGTTGGAGATCGTGTGTGGTCATGGCGTGCATTTTATTATGGGGCGCTATCTGGCGACGCTATTTTATATAATGGTTTAGCAAACAATGGTTTATGGTTTAAGGAGGACAAGTAATGTCAGCTTTAAAAACCTATGATCACGGAATCTATTTATTAGGGGCTTACTTTACAAGTTATCTAGATGAAGAGGGTGAGAGAATTGAAGCGACTTGGCATCAATCTCCTGATGTAACTGATGCTAATTTACACAATGTTCGCCCAATCCCTT
>NZ_MAJV01000153.1:0-542 GCF_001691065.1 Aliivibrio sp. 1S128
TGTTATGCAGGCGTTATGCGCAAAAAGGATAATGATGATAATTAGAGAAATTTTAAGTAAAGACATTGATACGATTTTAGAGTTAAACGAGAAGTTCGTAGACGTATTAAGTCCGATGGATAAAAGTAAGTTATTGAGGCTAATTGAAATATCTGCATTATCAGTTGTAATTGAAGACGAGAGCCATGTTGTTGGTTTTCTGATTGCACTAATTGAAAATGTGGAATATGAAAGTATTAATTATCAATGGTTCAATGAAAATTATGGTTCATTTTTATACATCGATAGAATCGTAATTTCGGAAAAATCCCAAGGCAAAGGCATTGCCTCAAAGTTATATCAATATGCTTTAGATTCAGCCATTGATAATTCAAAACCTTGCGTATTTGCTGAAATCGACGTTATGCCACCAAATGAAGCATCTTTGTTATTCCATAAAAAAATGGGTTTTAAAGAGTTGGAATTATTAAAGCACAGCGAAGAAAAAATGGTATCACTTCAAAAGTTGACAGTTAACTAGGCTCAGGGTAAGAGCGTGAATG
>NZ_MAJV01000154.1:0-408 GCF_001691065.1 Aliivibrio sp. 1S128
ATGCATTTGTTATAAGCACACTCTCACACGGTTCATATGAACAAATTGAGCACCTTCTGATGTTACTTGGAAACCAAATTTACGATATAAACCGCCTACCCGATTACCTTGCAAATAACACAATTTCACTGGTTTATTTTCGCTATCAGCAAATTTTAAACACTGACTTAAAACCTGGCTTCCTATTCCTTTTCCGTGAAAACTTGGCAATAAAAAGAAACGGCAAAAATAGAAATGGTCGCCTTTGTTTTGAAGCAAATAGCTACCGATTGCTTCACCTGACATTTCAATGATGGTTGGTTTTTCCTCATCCCATTCATCTTGATGCATTTCACGTTGGATTTTATCGTCCCAACCAAACACAGCCTTAATTGGCTCAAATTCAGCCGCCTTTTTAAGTTCAAATAA
>NZ_MAJV01000155.1:0-404 GCF_001691065.1 Aliivibrio sp. 1S128
ATTTGTTATAAGCACATTCTTACACGGTTCATATGAACAAATTGAGCATCTTCTGATGTTGCTTGGAAACCAAATTTACGATATAAACCGCCTACCCGATTGCCTTGTAAATAACACAATTTCACTGGTTTATTTTCACTATCAGCAAACTCTAAACATTGGCTTAAAACCTGACTTCCTATTCCTTTTCCGTGAAAGCTTGGTAATAAAAAGAAACGGCAAAAATAGAAATGGTCACCTTTGTTTTGAAGCAAATAGCTACCTATTGCTTCACCTGACATTTCAATAATGGTTGGTTTTTCTTCAGCCCATTCATCTTGATGCATTTCACGTTGGATTTTATCGTCCCAACCAAACACAGCCTTAATTGGCTCAAATTCAGCTGCCTTTTTAAGTTCAAATAA
>NZ_MAJV01000156.1:0-366 GCF_001691065.1 Aliivibrio sp. 1S128
TCTTATTTATCCATATGTAGAACAGTACGGATAGATTTACCTTCGTGCATTAAGTCGAACGCTGCGTTTACATCAGCAAGACCCATAGTGTGAGTGATGAAGTCATCAAGAGCGAACTCACCTTGCATGTAACGGTCAACGATACCTGGAAGCTCAGTACGGCCTTTAACGCCACCGAATGCAGAGCCACGCCATACACGACCAGTCACAAGTTGGAACGGACGAGTTGAGATCTCTTGACCCGCACCCGCAACACCGATGATGATTGATTCACCCCAACCTTTGTGACAACACTCAAGAGCAGCACGCATAACGTGTACGTTACCGATACACTCAAAAGAGTAATCAACGCCGCCGTCAGTCATT
>NZ_MAJV01000157.1:0-914 GCF_001691065.1 Aliivibrio sp. 1S128
GTCATTTGGGATGACAAATTCCCAGTCAACTATACAAGAGCATGAAGTTTTTTTCTCTGATAGGCCAATTTTATTTAATCTAGTTAACGATACTATGTTCAGAGTAGACAGTTATACAGCTCCTGGTTATTGTTGTCGTCGAGACTTTTACGTGCCTTCTTTAGAGCAAAAGAAACAAATTATAACAGTGATTCAAAATAGCCAAAAAAATATAGAGTACGTAGAGTTAGCCAAGTTCAATGATATGTTTAAGCATCCTATTTTCATTCAAGATTAGAATGAAACAATCGAAATTAATCTGCCTATTAAATTTAGGTGGTACAACCAAAGATAGTACTACGGTCTTCATTAGTCTGCCTTTTAACTGGCAAGCATCAGAGCATGAACAGTTAGGTTATATTGCTTCAGGTAATAGTCAAGGTGAGCTTGTTATATTGCCAGCACGGAAAGATAACGTCATCCGCACTATTAAAGTTGAGGTGAATGATGAGTTCTAAAGATCAAATAATTAAATTAAAAGAAGAGTTGTATAGTGCAGAGATTATTTATGCATGGGATTATGAAGGGGCTGGATTAAAATATAATAATCTATTTAACTGGGGGTATTCGGTATTTATTGGTTTACTTATCTTGTTATTTCTTTGGTCTGTTTCTGAAGATATAACCTTAAATTCATATTCTTTTTGGGCGATATTTACTTTTCTAACTATGATGGTATTGATTTCAAGATATCTTTTTACACCAGATAAACATCGTTGTTATCACTTAACTCCAATGGGGATTCATTATACTGAACAAGACATGATCCCAGAGATGGCTTATAAAATTGCGCGAGGCTTTGCTTGGATTGGCATTGTGGTCTGTATTATCGTTGCCTTTATGTTTGGCCCTTTAGCTTTTGTTGGAGCAGGGGC
>NZ_MAJV01000157.1:980-1141 GCF_001691065.1 Aliivibrio sp. 1S128
TGACAAATTTCCAGTCAACTATACAAGAGCATGAAGTTTTTTTTTCTGAGAGGCCAATTTTATTTAATCTACTTAACGATACTATGTTCAGAGTAGACAGTTATACAGCTCCTGGTTATTGTTGTCGTCGAGACTTTTACGTGCCTTCTTTAGAGCAAAAG
>NZ_MAJV01000158.1:0-1323 GCF_001691065.1 Aliivibrio sp. 1S128
CGAAATTTTTTGCACGGTTCATCAATAGGATCGCGGCTTTCGTAGTTTCGGCTTAGTAAGCGTTCCTTTCTTCTTTGTTGCCTTTTGGTTTTCGTATTATCAGGTTCGGCAAATTAGCCCTTATTTCCCTAAGTTCAGGCGTTTCAGAAGCTAATTTACGCTTCAATTGTTCTTTGGTTATGCCTCATTTTAGTCTGCATCAGTGTTTTGCTCGCAGCATTTCCAATCCCAATTGTGGTTAGGATATTTGGTTTATCAGTTCCAAATTTGCTGAAACCAAGTCGTTCAAATGGCGTAAAAAATGTATTTGTTTTCCATTCACTTTATCTCGCAATTTAAGAACATTTTGTTCGCTTAATTGGCATCGGTAAATTAGAATCTAGGCTTAGAAAATCTTGGCAGGGCAGTTCTTTACCAAGTTGACCAAGCCGAAAGTAAGCACGCACAACAATCGCATCAACACGATTTATTACATTCGGCGTTCTGGGTTTGCCTTTAGTTTTGTGATTAAGGCGGTTAATTCAGGTTGGTTTGCATAGTAATAAACGTGTTATGCCAGCGTTATATGCTTGATTGGAAATGGAAAAAATGAAGTTTAAAATTATTAGTATATTGGTTTTTAGTATTGGCATTGTATTCGGTGCATGGTTCGGCATAAATCACGTTGTTATTGAATCAGAATCTATACCAACTAAGTCATTTTTTGATCTATTGTCATTATCATTAAGTTTTGGCGGTTTTGTATTTGCGGGGCTGTCTTTTGCAATTGCTTATCATGTGTTTTCGGAGTGGAAAATACAACATAAAGATGAATTAATCACTGAGTTAAAAACAGACGCAATAGACCGAATGCTAAAATGTCACGCGGCACTAACAAATTTTACGTATCATAAATCGTGTAAAGAAACTTCTATTGCATTTACGATGGCGATCACTGATTTACAAAGTGTTAATATGCGTTATTTCAGTATGTTAACTTTAAAAAATCAGTCTACCTTGGAATTGTTAGCGTGTGATATTAATAATGATCAAATGCAATTTGCCAAAGATTATGCATCACTGATGTCACATTTTTTTAATGGTGTAAAAAGAGATTGTATCTCAATAAATGGAAGAGTATTGACGTTTTCTGGGACTAAAGAGGGTATAACAAGAAAGGGCGTGCTTGAGGTTTATATTAAAAGGTTAGACCTTCGGGTCACAATTGAAAATAACCAACTTGATTTGCACAAATTTAGTACTGAAGCATATTTAGCGATAGTTAGTAATTGTGGCAACTTAGTTGAAGAAGCTTACTCAAATGAAGAACGCATATAACAAATG
>NZ_MAJV01000158.1:1400-2649 GCF_001691065.1 Aliivibrio sp. 1S128
ACGTGTTATGCAGGCGTTAGTTTTAAAGGAGAGTTCAATTGTCGAATATAGTATATCTTTTTGGGGCAGGTATTAATCGTGGAATTCAAGACCATAATGGAGTCAAGCCGCCTCTTGCAACAGATTTATTTGTGCAAGCATTGAAATGCCCAAGAATCGGGGATGATCATTATCTCGAAAAAATTTCCTCTGTTTTTGAATATATTCGAAGATATTGGAAGCTTGATAAGGCTGACCTGAAAAATGGTTATTTTGATCTTGAAGCATGCTATACGCTTCTGGAACTTCAATTAGCAGAAGCAAAAGAAGCTAACAATCAAGAGCAAATTTATTATCTTCAAGATGTAGTTCTTAAATTAACCATTTTATTTGCAGAAACACTACAAGAAATGGAGCATTCAATACATAACTCTGAATCGTTTCGAGCACTCGGTGAATTGATATATAGTCAAAGTGCTGATGTGATTACTTTTAATTATGACACTCTTATAGAAAGTAGCATTGAATCTGCATCTCGTGTTCGAAGCAATATCCCTGAAACTTACAAAGGTAAACCTCATGACAATGGTGATATATCAGATGAGGAGATAAGGTATAGTCACTTTAACTGGAATCGACCTTTGGCTTATGGAGCAAAATTCGATGAGGTTAAGCTTCAACGAGCAGGTGTTAGCACATACGTTGATGGTGAACGTTTTTATTCTGCTCATCCAGATGGACTATATCAAAATACAATATTAAAGTTACATGGTTCAATAAATTGGTTTGTTTACAGTGGTATTAAAAATTATTCATTCGAGGCTGATGTTAATGCTGTAGAATCGAAAAAAGGTAAAACTGTATTAACCGAAGGGCGTTGGTGGTTTAATGAACCGGCAGAAAAAGACGGTGAAATTATTGAGCCTATTATTATTACGCCAACTCTTTATAAAAGATACTCAGAAAATAAGTTGATTTCTAGTTTGTGGCTGCAAGCAAAAGTAACTCTAATGAACTGTAAGCAATTAGTTATTGGGGGCTATTCTTTCCCTCCGACAGATTTTGCTATTAGAAAATTATTTCTAGAAGCCTTTGAAATTCACAAGCCTCAAGAAATTATTGTTATTAACCCTGATACTAGTGTCGTTGCTACGATTCGTGATTTATGTCACTTTGATAAACCAATAATTATTTGTAAAGATCTTGACGAATATATTAAACTTTTTCAAAACAATTAAAACTAACAATCGCATCAACACGATTTGCTACA
>NZ_MAJV01000158.1:2737-3382 GCF_001691065.1 Aliivibrio sp. 1S128
CAGGCGTTATATCGTTTTTTGGGCAACTGTATTGTGTGGTAATATTTAGCCCTAATTCTTATAAGGACACTATTGTGAAAAAATTATTGGTTCTAGGTTTTATTGCTACTCTAGCGGGCTGCGCTGACTCTCATAATTTAAATGTTTCTAATACCGAAGTAGTTAATAAAATACCAGCAAGTTCATCTGTTTATGTCGCATTATCAGAAGATGGACGTTATGGCGAGAAAGACTATAAAGGTTCAGGCGTATTATTAAGTAATGTTATTAAGTCTGGTTTACTTACTAAAATGAACGATATCACTCTTGCTAACGAAGCTGGATCATTTAAAGAATCGATTAAGCTTGCTGAAAGTAATGGTTCAGATTATTTGTTTTACCCAACAATTATGCATTGGGAAGATCGTGCAACGGAATGGTCGGCTAAAGCTGATAAAGTTGATAAAGTTGAAGTGAAAATTGTAACTTGGGGTATTAAAAATAATGTTGAACTAAGCTCGGCGATTATTGATGGTTCAAGCGGACTTGCAACATTGGGTGGCGATCATCCTCAAGACTTATTACCTGAGCCAGTTAACGCGTATATTGATACTCTTTTTGCAGTACCAGTTCAAAATTAAGTACACGATATAACAAATGCATCAA
>NZ_MAJV01000159.1:0-1926 GCF_001691065.1 Aliivibrio sp. 1S128
CCTTCTGGATCATCACCAGATAGAGTGAATAAATCAGTGTGACATACGCCAGTAGCAACGATGCGAACTAAAACTTCACCGGCTTTAGGAAGTTGAACATCTACTTCTTCCATTTTAAGAGGTTCGCCAGCAGCCCAAGCTACCATTGCTTTAGATTTAATTGATGTTTGACCTGGTTTAATATCGAGAGCCATTGGATTTTCCTTATTAATATATTCGAATGAGCAGTCAACTAAAGCCTAGTTGAATTTGTCTTTTCTGCTGTCTCGTTTTGATGTGGCTAGTATAGGTGTTTCTAAAGAATTGATAATCCCCCTAAAATGAAAATGATTTTTACTAAAATGTAATAATTGCGGCTATTTTAGCTAGTGATAACTTCTTTATACATGAAAAGGTGAATAATAAAGGAGGATTTAAAGGCCATATCAGATAAAAAGTCATTAAACGTGAGGGCTTTTTATTATTTAAGTTATGCAGGAATATCCTGTGTGAAGGTTTCTTTTTTAGCTGATTGTGTTTGCCATTTATCGATAACTAAAGCGGCAATCATGTCTCCTTCAACATTGACAGCAGTACGGAAAGTATCAAGCGGGCGTTCAATAATTAACAAGATCGCGATGGCTTCAAGTGGGATCCCTGCGGCTAGAAGCACCAGTTGCATACCTGACATCGATCCTGATGGCATTCCTGGTGCGCCAACAGATGAAACCATGGCCATGATAAAAATCATGACTAATCCTGATGTTGTTAAATCAACACCAAAAAGTTGAGCTAAGAATATCGCAGCAACACCTTCGAATAATGCAGTTCCATCCATATTCATTACCGCACCAAGGGGTAATACCATACTGCTGGTACTTTGTGATACTCCAAGTTTTTCTTGGGCACTTTGCATTGCTAATGGCAAAGTTGCAGAGCTAGAAGAGGTAGCAAAAGCCATCGCCATAGGAGCGGAGATCGCTTTAAATAAGGTGGTATATTTAATGCCTGTTGCTAGTTTTGCAATCGTTGGTAAAATAATGGCGCCATGAATTAAAGTAAGAACAAAAACCAGTAGAGAAAACAGAGCTAGCTGTTCAAATAAAGATGCACCACCACGGATCGTGAAGTCAAAAACAATGGCAAATACCGCCAGTGGAGATATTTTAATTATCCAACCTACTATCGTATTAATGCTTTTATTTAAGCCACTGAGTACATCAAAAATAGGGTGTTTTTCAGGTAATGAAGAGAGTAAAGCCCCCCCTAACATGAATGAAAACACTACAATAGCAAGTAAATTCCCCTGAGTTAATGCGGCCACTGGATTAACAAAAGCCATATTTAGCAGTTTACCTGCAATGGCAGCGCCGCCAGCGGACTCCTCACTAATGAGCCGAACGTTATCACCAACAGGTGCAAACTCAGTAAGAGGCTGCCATGCAGGTAATAGTAATGAAGCACCTAAGCCAAGAGAAATAGCTAACAAAGTGGTAAAACTGTAAAACAATAAGGTATTACGACCGACTTGTTTTAATCGAGTGATAGAGCCAATGCTTGTAATTCCTTGAAGTAAGGAAAACATCACGACGAGACCGACGACCATTTTAAGTAAACCGATATAAGTGACTTTTCCTAACATAACTAATTGATACCAAGAAGCTTGGGTTACGTCAGTTGTAGGAGAAATAAATAGGGTGAAAAACCATGCAAGTAATGCGGCTAGTAGCAATTGCAAAGGCAAAGATTGACGAAGTTTAGACAACATAAAAATGGTTTCCAGTGGTTTGGATAAGATGCATTTATACATTTATTGAAGAATTATTCCTTTAATAAACGTATGTACCTTTAAAAAATAAAGCCCGTTTGAAATGAATCTAACGGGCTTTACGTTTAGTTAATGATCGTTAAGTTTTAACTATTTAGATCTTATTTATCCATATGTAG
>NZ_MAJV01000160.1:0-1996 GCF_001691065.1 Aliivibrio sp. 1S128
CACAACAATCGCATCAACACGATTTATTACATTCGGCGTTCTGGGTTTGCCTTTAGTTTCGTGATTAAGGCGGTTAATTCAGATTAGTTTGCATGGTAATAAACGTGTTATGCCGGCGTTATATGCAAAAATGAGTTTATGAGCTAAATAGGGTAGAATTCTATTTTTGAACTGTAGTGAGCCACAAATGAATAAGCCCATCGAACAAAGAATTGGTAACATCGCCTTAGTTGTTGAAAATTATGATGATGCAATTGAATTTTATACTAAAAAACTTCAATTTGAGCTTATCGAAGATACGGATTTAGGCGGTGGTAAACGTTGGGTTCAAATATCTCCACCTAATTCAACGGGTACAAATTTACTATTGGCTCAAGCAAGTAATGATGACCAATTAAAATCAGTTGGCAATCAAGCTGGCGGTCGTGTTTTCTTATTTCTTCAAACTAATGATTTCTGGCGTGACTATGAGTTTATGAAAGCTCAAGGTGTCGAATTTACTGAAGAGCCACGTGTTGAAGAATACGGCACAGTTGTTGTATTTAAAGACTTATACGGTACAAAATGGGACTTATTGCAGTTAAATCAAGCTAACTAAGTCTGTAGCATATAACAAATGCATCAACACGATTTGCTACATTCGGCATTCTAGGTTTCTTTGAGTTTACCGTATTAAGTGGTAAATTTGGGCTTAATCTGCATAGTAGCAAACGTGTTATGCAGGCGTTATACGAATAAGGTGGATACAAGGATGATCGAAACAGAACGGCTAATACTAAAACCAGTAATGATTGAGGATATTGATATCTATAAGCAAATCATGTCTTGCCCGTTGATGAGCCAATATCTTCCAAAATCTGCACCTTATAATGATGATGAAATCTTTCAGCATGTAGCTAAAAGAATTGAACACTGGAAGCAGGGTTTTGGCTCTTTTATTGTTTATTCAAAAGTTAATCCAGAGGTTAAACTTGGCTATGTTGGTGTAGAAACCTCGCCAAATGTTGAATGTAGTGATATTCGATATGGCTTTATGCAAAACGCTCAAGGAAAGGGTTATGCATATGAAGCGGCTAATGCTGTTTTGAGGTTTACATTTGGGTTGGGTAATCATAAGAAGATATATGGTGTGGCAGTAAAAGATAATATCCCCTCAATTAAAATCCTAGAAAAATTAGGAATGGAAATTGATGATTCAGTAGTCATTTATAATGATGAGAAGTTAGTCACTCTATCTGTTGAGCAATTCGTATAACAAAGCAATCAACACGATGCTATTACACTCGGCATTCGCGGTTTAGAGTATAATTGGTTTGGTAAGTCAGTCGTTCGCACGTGTTATGCAGGCGTTATATTGCGAAAATAGTTAAGAGGATTTCATGGAAGAACAGTCTCAAATCTACTTGAATCAGTATCTAAGCTCACTTTCTGAAATTGAGCGTGAAAAGTATCAATCATTCAGTTCAGACTATTTCTGTGCTGATGAGCATAATGCCAATTTATGTGCGGAATTAATCCGAATTGGTCAAAAGACAGCAACTTGTAGTTTAAATATTTGGTATGAATCTGGTGAAGAACCAATGCCAACCGTTGGTCATTTACAAGTGGTCGTTGATTGGAATGGGAAACCAATTTGTATCATTGAAATTGATTCAGTTGAAACGTGTAAATATAACGAAGTTACGGCTGATTTTGCTCATGCAGAAGGCGAGGGCGACCGTTCATTAAAATGGTGGCGTGAAGCTCATTGGCGTTTCTTTGCTGCTGAATGTTCAGAGTTAAATATTGAGCCTAGTGAGGACATGGTTCTTGTATTGGAACGATTTCATGTCGTTTATCAATAGGCAATATAACAAAGCAATCAACACGATTTATTACATTCGGCGTTGTAGGTTTGTCTTTGGTTTAGGTGTTTAAGGCAGTAAAATTCAGCTAAGTCGTCGTAGTAATAAACGTGTTATGCAGGCGTTGTGCGTACTGAGTCCGAAATTTTTTG
>NZ_MAJV01000161.1:0-1739 GCF_001691065.1 Aliivibrio sp. 1S128
TAAACGTGTTATGCCAGCGTTAAACCGCCATGGTCAAATCCTGTGCATCGCTTTTTTGTATACGTCGCTGCGTTCTCTTTTGCCAACAGCTAAAACGGTGACAATTATTACGTCATCTTCAACTTTATATACTAATCGGTAACCAGACTGTCGTAGCTTAATTTTGTATAAATTATCAGCGCCTGATAGCTTTGACGCAGGAACGTGAGGATTATCTAAGCGTTCTAATAGTTTTTTCTTAAATTGCTCACGAAGCGTTGCACCTAGTTTATTCCATTCTTTATATGCGCTCTTTTTGAAATCTAACTTATAAGTCATGGATGTTTACCGAAATAGTTTCTTCATTCTCTCGTTCTGCGGCAAGGGATAATAGTTCTAGATCTTCAACTCGATCCATCAAAAGTTCATAAGCTTCAGCTGGTACACAATAAAATGCAGGCTCATTTCTGTTTAGTACAGCAACAGCTTCGCCATAAGCACTTGAAGCAACTTTCATTGGGTTAGCTTTAAACTCGGTAATACTTGCTGCAACATCAGCTAAAATTCTAGTAGTCATAACGGTCTCTAATTAGGTTGATTATTCGGTCATTATAGCGTGTCATTGCGGTTTAACAAAGCAATCAACACGATTTATTACATTCGGCGTTGTAGGTTTGTCTTTGGTTTCGGTGTTTAAGGCAGTAAAATTCAGCTAAGTCGTCGTAGTAATAAACGTGTTATTGCGGCGTTATGTTTCCGATCGACAAACGGGCTTCGAGCTTGTATTGATAATATAGAGTAGAGAATGAAATTTATTTATGTAGTATTTTTGGCTTTTGTAGCATCGATAGTAAATGCTGGAGAGATTGAAGAATATAAAAACAATCTAAGCACAGAATACTCAGTATTGTTGCAGGAAATCCCATCAAGTGAGCAAGGTGCTTGGAATGCGCGTAGTTATGATATAACACAGAAGGTCTTAGATGAAAGTGCTTCACATGATCAAATTGTAGAGTACTTCAAGCAGCAAGGTACTTATGATTCATACAAAAATACGTTACCTTTTTCTTATCTAAAGAAAGTTCAATATATTCGCTTGGATATGCAAACAACCCTAGTTAATGAGTTAGGAGCTTATGTTTATAGTGATTTCTATAACAAAGAAGTAAAGTTACTCCTTGTAGCCATTGAAACTGAGCTGTCAGGATTACAAAATACACAAGGTGCGCTCTAACTTCAGAGTAATCTATCAAAGTACTTTCGTTTAAAAAGGAAGGTAGAAGAGTTAACTAATAATCCTTTAGTTATGTCGGAGTTAAAATTCCGTCCTGCTTCAAGTGCATGGGACACTGCGCCAGAGCTGATGAAGAAATTTACGCTGTATGATTGGCGTAAGAGTGTAGAGATTTTGAATGGCTATAAAGCGGAATTAAACGATATAAATGATAGTTTCATATCATTCAATAAGTTAAGGCTACAAGATCCAGCAGGGTATATATCTTTTGGGTCTCAAATCGCAGTGTTATTGATAACTGTTGCAGGGTATATAATTAGCTACACTAAGACACCGTCATTAGGTGTTATTTCATTTTTGGTTGTTTCCTCCATGGTACTTTCACTTGTCATGATATCAATAAGCTCTAGTACGTTATTCAATATTGCGATTCAGGCTATGCTTCCCGGTTCATTTATAGTTTATTGGACAGTTCAAAAGCATATTAGCCTCACATCAAAAAAAGAAACATAACAAACGACTATGG
>NZ_MAJV01000162.1:0-431 GCF_001691065.1 Aliivibrio sp. 1S128
GGTTCAACACCTAACTTATTCGTTATTCTTTGATAAAATGCAGAACTACCTTTTGATAAGCCAATATTTGACTTACAAAAGTAGCCTGAAATGAATTGAGACAACCCGACTCGTTCAAATGCCAATTCAATATCATGAACATTGGAATCATCAGCACCAGTTGCCACATAAAGCAAATGTCCTTTCTTGGATAACGAAGCTAACATTTCCAAAGCACCATCTACGGCTTGAACTGTTTCCCAATCACACATTTTTCCTTGTGTATTTGGAAAATCGACCATTAAAGTGTCACCCCAATCGAACAGATAAGCTTTTTTCATAATGCCTCCTTGCATATAACGCCTGCATAACACGTTTACTACTATACGATTATACTTAATATTGACGCCCTAAAACGATAAACACTCGGCAACCTGAGATGCCGAGTGTAG
>NZ_MAJV01000162.1:441-2390 GCF_001691065.1 Aliivibrio sp. 1S128
TGTAGTAAATCGTGTTGATGCGATTGTTATGCCTGTACTATAAAAATTAACCTTTAACTTCATGCTCTTTAGTGCTTATTTAATACCTATATTCATAGTGAAAAAATAAACCAGCCGATAATAAACAAAAGATTTAAATGAATAGCATTAGCTTGATTACTTTTATCTTATATTACTGCATTCACTCTTTGATACCCATAGAGTCAAATAACTCCCGTTTAATCCTATGGAATTCTTGTACTGACACTAATACATCGCCGTAATTATTATTAACATCAATAGCAACTTGAATTATTTCATAGACAGACCCATTTGTTGAAATTTGAATACTACTTTCATCAAGTACTAATGTAACAATATTGTTTATATTCACATAAAAATCTTCTCGTAACTTTAAAGCTTTAACCATGATCTTTAATTCCTTTTATTATTTATATTAAATTTAAAACACGATAAAGGCATAACGCCGCCATAACACGTGCTGACGACTCACTTTCCAAACCAATTATACTCTAAACCAAAAACGCCGAATGTTATAAGCATCGTGTTGATGGCTTTGTTATGTGCGCTGTTGAACATTAAGTACCATTGGAACATAACGAATACCGTTTAAGCTTAACTCTTCTGATACAGGCTTAAATCCAACTTTTTTATAGAAACCGAGCGCATAAATCGAAGCTTTAACGCTAATTAATTTTGCACCACTTACCGCCTTCATTTCTTCAACTAAACCCTTAGCCACACCAAAACCGTGATATTCAGTTTTAACGTAAAGATGACCAATATAACTTTCGTCACGCCAAGCTATATAACCGATAATTTCGTTATCAATAGTGGCTTTAATCGCTGAATAAATACTGTCATCCTTTACCTTGTCGATATCAGATTTAAACGCCATTTTGATAGCTTTTTGACCTTCAGAATTAAGAAGAGGTACAACATGCTTATCATTAACCGCTTCACCTAATTTAAGAATTACATCTAAATCTTGATGAGTCACTTTTTCATACGAAAATTCCATTTTTACTCCTAGCACATAACGCCTGCATAACACGTTTGCTACTATGTAGATTAAGCTAAATTTACCACTTAACACGGTAAACTCAAAGAAACCTAGAATGCCGAATGTAGCAAATCGTGTTGATGCATTTGTTATAACTCTGTGATGCAGTTTGATACTGTAAAAATATACTCAGACTTTTCGTTTATCCCAATAATAATACGCTCCCCATCAAGATATGAAATATGAGCATTATTAGGGAGAGAGCAATAACTATAAGCTTCCATTTCAAAATTATAGGCAAACCACTTAGTAAATACTGCTACTTGATCTGTATACCAAGAGTTATCTCCTAAAAATGATGTCGCTATAAAGAAAACGGTTAAGCTAGCAAAAATACGACCAAGTAAATTAAGAGCTGAGACTTCTTTCATTAAGCTCCATATTTCAAAGTTAACAATCTTTTTAGCTGATAACTCTTTAATAGAAAACATTGCACTAAACATCGATATTAGCATCATTGGCATAGCTAACATGGTCAATGAAATCGCTGCGGTGAAAGGAACCGTTAATATGGATACCATTGTTATGGTATAAGTAAATGGTGAACTAGGAACCTCTAAAATCGAATTCACAGATATTGAAGCCATAGCTACATTCAATGTTGTGGCAGCAAGAAAAGCCAATGCCATTAATGGTTTCGCATACAATATTGAATTTAAATTATCTCCCCACTCACGAATCCAAACAATAAACCCGTAAATCAAAAAACTAGACACAATCCAGTATGAAGGGAATGGGAATGTTTCAGTAAGTAATATAGATAAAGGGAAAAGTATCAGTGCAATAAGGTACGCTGACTGTTCATTAGATAACTTCCCTGTTTCCTTTTTTAGAACACTAATTAGATCCATTTAATTTACCTAAAAGTTATAACGCCTGCATAACA
>NZ_MAJV01000162.1:2452-3417 GCF_001691065.1 Aliivibrio sp. 1S128
TTGATGCATTTGTTATAAGCGTTTTTTAAAGTAATCTGGTATTTTTTGTGGACTCCACGCGACAACACCTTCGCAATGATATAACCAATATTTATCATTATAAGTTTTACGAAGTTGTATACGAGGTTTATCATTAATCGATTCTGGCATGCGAATTGGTTCAGTGTGAAATTTTAGTAAGATATAAGCAAAAGCTAGCGGACACAAATTAGATGTTTCTTGGATAAATGAACCATAATCCTCTGATGAAACTTCCCTGAATAACGTTTCAAGTAATTCGTACGTTTTTCTAATTTCGACGGCTTCGGATGCCATTAAAGTAAAGGCTTTAACTAATAATTCTTCATCGATTCCATATGGATAATATGCAAAAACGTCCCGCCGACCATTATTACTTTTTGACCAACAACTTTCTCCAGAAATATTAGTCTGCCAATATTCACATAATGAATTAGCACAAGACGAAATTGTTAAATCATACTCATTAATATGCCTTATGTCGGAAAGAAAATAATCATTAACATCTAAATGATTCAATGCTTTTTGAACTTGATATTTAATACTAATATGAGATGAAGCTAAGATATCTTGATGTTCTTTTTCAGTAACATAAGGTTCTATTTTAGCTAAAGAATCAAAGCAAACACCAATAAAATAAATCTTATCCTGAATTGACTCCGTGGCTGTTAACGTCTTATTCAGGCTTTCTAAAGACTCTTTATATGCATCATATGCTGTTTTAGATCTTACTTTATTAATATTACTTATATAGGTAATCAAAGCTATGAAAACTGCAACAGATGTTGCTACGGCTGATATCATAGTTGGTATATCACCTAAATATTGAGTTCCTGAAAAACGGTGATAAGTAATCAAAATTAAAACATAACCGCTAATAAATAACCAAAATACTAATTTACTCACAAATCCTCTCAAAATGCGCAAGCTTATAACGCCTGCATAAC
>NZ_MAJV01000163.1:0-2241 GCF_001691065.1 Aliivibrio sp. 1S128
TCCTTTTTTTCTAATTTAACGTCTCTTGTTTCTGTATTTATAAAAAAACGATATTTTCTTGATTCTCCCCATGCATATTTACCATCAGGACTGATTGAGCGAGTTTTCATATGGAAATCTTTTCTAAATTTATCATCTTTTATGAACTGCGAATAAATTTCATCCTCTTTAGATGGATATCCAAACGACTGTAATCTCTCATCAGTTAATTCATCATAAATTACGACACCAAAATCAGAAACCACATACCGCTTCCCACCATATATCACCCCCACTTCTGAAAAATGAAAGTCATCGTCCATTTGGATAGTTTTGCCTGTAGCGAGGTCGTATTTCCAATATTTGGCTCTGTCTTCAAAATACAAATAACTGCTGTCTTCAGCCCATAGAAATTGAGAATGGCCCCTATCTGTGCCTAAAACTGTCGACTCTTGGGTTTCTAAATCAAAAATGACTTTTTCAACATTATTACTCCAAGCTAAATAACGATTGTTCGGTGACCTACGCATCATTTTAACCGTTACTACTCTGTTATGTGGCCTTGGTGGAACAACATCTAAAAAGTCAGTCACTAATCGTAAATCTGTACCATCTGTTTTTATGCTCCAAATCTTGTCTCTCGCTTCATAAATGGCTTTCTCATCTGATGAAGCATTAGTAAATTCACCGTTATCCCACCTAAAATCTACTCTCGGTAAATCGTAAGAGTCCGCATTCGATAAATCTTCTCTTGCCCATGCTTTGGCGCTGTTCACCACAAAGCAGGGCTTCATTATTCCCGGTATCGTGCCATTCGCTTCTTTCATTAAGATGTAGTTGTCTTTAGTGACATAAACACGGTTGTCGTCCCACTCTTGCTCGTTAAGCAATTCAATGTCGGTTTTTGGAGGGGCGACTGCGGTACTTGGTGCAGATGATCCTTCTTGGTTACATCCGTTTAAAAACATGGCTATGCATGTAATGAGCAGCACCTTATTTAGCGTCATCATTTATCCTCCTTGATAAATGCACCATTATTTGCAAAACCGTTGTATAACCATGAAAGTGTGGCTGAATGCCCTGAGCATACTTGCGGCCAGTTCGTCCATGTATCCTTAGGAACGGTTTTATCTTCGTTTAATTTCAGAAAAATGACACCTCTAGCACCATCTCTTACATAATTAGCATTCAGCCCTAACTGCTCAAAGTATTGATAATCCCCTACATCTGAACGAACAATTTTCTCACTTCTAACTCCACGTGTTTCTGTATTCATAAAAAAACGATATTTTCTTGACTCTCCCCACGCATATTTACCATCAGGACTGATTGAGCGAGTTTTCATATGGAAATCTTTTCTAAATTTATCATCTTTTATGAACTGCGAATAAATTTCATCCTCTTTAGATGGATATCCAAACGACTGTAATCTCTCATCAGTTAATTCATCATAAATTACTACACCAAAATCAGAGACCACATACCGCTTCCCACCGTATATCACCCCCACTTCAGAAAAATAAAAGTCATCGTCCATTTGGATAGTTTTGCCTGTAGCGAGGTCGTATTTCCAATATTTGGCTCTGTCTTCAAAATACAGATAACTGCTGTCTTCGGCCCATAAAAATTGGGAATGCCCTAAATCTGTACCAAGCAATATAGACTCCTGCGCTTGCACATCAAAAATAACTTTATCTATCCCTCCGCTTGTTCTTGATGCGTATGAATACGCTAAATAACGGTTATTAGGTGAGCGTCGCATGATACGAACATCGCCACTAAAATCATCAGTCACTAATCGTAAATCTGTACCGTCTGTTTTGATGCTCCATACTTTGTCGTGAGATTCATAAATGGCTTTTTCACTGGCTGATGCACTAACAAAATCTCCGTTATTCCACCTAAAATCTACTCTCGGTAAATCGTAAGAGTCTGCATTCGATAAATCTTCTCTTGCCCATGCTTTGGCGCTGCTCACCACAAAGCAGGGCTTCATTATTCCCGGTATCGTGCCATTCGCTTCTTTCATTAAGATGTAGTTGTCTTTAGTGACATAAACACGGTTGTCGTCCCACTCTTGCTCGTTAAGCAATTCAATGTCGGTTTTTGGAGGGGCGACTGCGGTACTTGGCGCAGATGATTCTTCTTGGTTGCATCCGTTTAAAAACATGGCTATGCATGTAATGAGAAGTACCTTGTTTAGCGTCATCATTTATCCTCCTTAACAAATGCACCATTATTCGCAAAACCGTTGTATAACCA
>NZ_MAJV01000164.1:0-721 GCF_001691065.1 Aliivibrio sp. 1S128
TTAGTGACATAAACACGGTTGTCGTCCCACTCTTGCTCGTTAAGCAATTCAATGTCGGTTTTTGGAGGGGCTACTGCGGTACTTGGTGCAGATGATCCTTCTTGGTTGCATCCGTTTAAAAACATGGCTATGCATGTAATGAGAAGTACCTTGTTTAGCGTCATCATTTATCCTCCTTGATAAAAGCACCATTATTCGCAAAACCGTTGTATAACCACGACAGTGTTGCTGAATGCCCTGAGCATACTTGCGGCCAGTTCGTCCATTTATCCTTAGGGACGGTTTTATCTTCGTTTAATTTCAGAAAAATGACACCACCAGCACCATCTCTTACGTAATTAGCATTCAACCCTAACTGCTCAAAATATTGATAATTACCTACTTCTGATCGAACAATTTTCTCACTTTTAACCTCTTTGGTTTCTAAATTAATAAAATAACGATATTGTGCCGACTCACCCCATGCATACTTTCCATCAGGGCTGATTGAGCGGTTCTTTAAAACATATTTCATTTTACGTTCGTGATTAATATTCAAATAATCACGTTCTGCTAACTCTATAGGTAAAACACTCACCCCATATAATTCTCGGTCTGTAGCTTCGTCATAAACACTAACCCCTAACCCTGCAACCACATACCGCTTCCCACCGTATATCACCCCCACTTCAGAAAAATGAAAGTCATCGTCCATTTGAATGGTTGTTCCTGTAGCGAGGTC
>NZ_MAJV01000165.1:0-457 GCF_001691065.1 Aliivibrio sp. 1S128
TTAGTGACATAAACACGGTTATCGTCCCACTCTTGCTCGTTAAGCAATTCAATGTCGGTTTTTGGAGGGGCGACTGCGGTACTTGGTGCAGATGATCCTTCTTGGTTGCATCCGTTTAAAAACATGGCTATGCATGTAATGAGAAGTACCTTGTTTAGCGTCATCATTTATTCTCCTTGATAAATGCACCATTATGTGCAAAACCGTTGTATAACCATGAAAGTGTGGCTGAATGGCCTGAGCATACTTGTGGCCAGTTCGTCCATTTATCCTTAGGAACGGTTTTATCTTCGTTTAATTTCAGAAATATTACGCCGCCAGCACCATCTCTTGTATAATCAGCATTGAGCCCTAGCTGTTCAAAATATTGATAATCACCTACTTTTGATCGAACAATTTCCTCAGATCTAATTTCTTGAGTTTTTGTATTAATTAATACTCTATATTTTGTCGTTTC
>NZ_MAJV01000166.1:0-21805 GCF_001691065.1 Aliivibrio sp. 1S128
GATGGAATCGGTAGCTGTCGCTCCTTTACCTAATGCTTGAACGGTTGGGTTAGTATTATCTAGGTCGTAAGTCCAATTACCATTATCTGTTAGGTGGAGAGTACCTAAAGTCCCAACAATGTTGGTATTGGAAAAGTGCGCTTCGCCGGTATCAACATCCGTGACAGTCAGTGTGCCAGAGGTATGAAGTTGAGATTCTTCTGTTACTGCGCCAGTATTTGAACCGCCAATCACCGCGTTATCATTAGTGCCATTAACCGTGATAGTTATTTGATGAGGAGTACCATCGGCAGAATGAACGGTGATAGTATCAGTAGCTGTCGAGCCTTTACCTAATGCTTGAACCGTTGGGTTAGTGTTGTTTAAATCGTACGTCCATGCGCCATTGTCAGTAAGGTGAAGCGTACCGAGTGTGCCGATAATATCAGTATTTGAAAAATGAGCCTCACCACGATCAAAGTCTATTATTGTCAGCTTTCCGGAAACATGAGTTGTCACATCTTCGGTTGTTGTCGCAGAGTCTTTTCCTGAAATAACAGCTTGCTGCTGTGAGTGTTGTGGTGGAGGTGTGTTTAATGTCGTAGGGGGAGTGACCAATATAGCAGGAGCTTGGTTAATTGTATGGTTTTGCACTGGCGTAGGAAGAATTCCAATGGGAGTTATTGCGTGCGAAGCTAAATGAGAGCTACTTCGTGCGCTTGGCGTTATTACTGGTGTGCGCTCGTTCGTATCATCATGAATAGGTTGAATATTGCTCATTTTGTTTTCAGCAATAGGATCTAAAAATGTAATGAGTGATTCATTGTGATGAGGATTTGACTCTTCTAATGTATCGCTTTCTATATTTGAGTTTTTTTCGTCGGCGAATTCTTCTAGTGTAAGTGTTTTAGAAAAAGAAAAACTTGGCAAAATTAGCATCAATTGAGGGTAAAGAGAGAGCCTACTAGCTAAATAACGTTGGCTTTTATTTTTTTTCTTTTTAATCGGTGATTTTTCTTTTCCCGGATCTGAAAATGATTTAGCTTTATTATTTGAGTTTGCTTTATCTGACTGCTTATTCATCCATGGCCTCAGTACACAATATATAACTTATTATAAGTTAAGGATATAGAAGGCAAAAAAGCCAATACTAAGGTTAATAATTATTTAGAGGTGAGCTCCAGTTTCAATAAAAGATAGTGCTATCAATTATACCGATTCAATTTGAAATGATTGTAAGGTCATATAAGTCGCGTTAATCTTGAGTGTAAGTTAACCAAAACTCTCAATTTTTGTGATGCCAATCGGTTTTCTGTGCAAGAGTGTAATCTATCATCATTCCTTTCGGGATCTTAATCACACTAATGCCTCAACCGTTTGGGTAAAGTAACTTCATCGAATCAAATATAACTATTTAATTAACGCGACCCTACAATCGCAAGGAGTTAACCATGACAGCAGCAGTATTCCATTTAGGCGTAACACAAGCAGATCTTCAAGGTGCAGAAATGGCGATCATCCCTGGTGATCCAGCACGTGTTCAGAAAATCGCAGAACAAATGGAAAATCCTAAGTTTTTAGCAAGTCACCGTGAATACACTGTTTATCTAGCAGAATTAGAAGGCAAAAAAATTGTTGTTTGTTCTACTGGTATCGGTGGTCCGTCAACATCTATTGCTGTTGAAGAGTTAGCTCAATTGGGTGTGCGTACCTTCTTACGTGTTGGGACTACAGGTGCAATCCAACCGCATGTAAATGTAGGTGATATGATTGTAACGACAGGTTCAGTTCGTTTAGATGGTGCGAGTTTACATTTTGCTCCAATGGAATTCCCAGCCGTTGCTGACTTTGATGTTGCAACAGCAATGCGTAAAGCGGTTGTTGACCAAGGTGCAACTGTTCACACAGGTGTTACAGCATCAAGTGATACTTTCTACCCAGGTCAAGAACGTTACGATACGTTCTCAGGTCGTGTTGTTAAGCGTTTCCAAGGCTCTATGCAAGAGTGGCAAGACATGGGTGTGCTTAACTTTGAAATGGAATCAGCAACGTTATTAACAATGTGCGCAAGCTCAGGTTTACGTGCGGGTTGTGTTGCTGGTGTTATTATCAACCGTACTCAAAAAGAGATCCCAGATCACGCAACACTAAAAGAAACAGAAGCACGTTCAATCAAAGTTGTTATTGAAGCGGCTCGTAATCTTCTATAAATAGAAGAGTGAAAAGAAACATAAAAATGCCGCTGATTCGTAATGAATGAGCGGCATTTTTTTGTAGTAAAATAAATAATAAAAAGACCGAATTACTTGTATTTTTTGTTATTTAAATAGCAATGTATTCGTGACAATTATTAATGACCGCCAGCTGCTAAGAACCAATTTAGAAGGTGTTTTTTAAGATCGCCCAATTCATCAGGACCAATGATCGCTAAGCCTAAATCTTGTGCTCGCATAATGTCATTATTACGTAGGGGACGGAAGCTAACCAACATAGCTCGTGCTTGCAGGCCGCCCAAAAGGTCACGTAACGACTCTAATTTATAAAGTGTATCATCGCCATCATCTCGCATGCCTTTGGTCTTACATTCAATGATATGCAGCTTGTTATTTACTATGCTAACCACATCAAGCTCATTACGAACGTCTTTCGTTCCTATTTCACGGTGAACTTGTACATTTAATGAATGGTCTTGCAGAGTAGGTAAGTATTGTTGAATATCAACGACCGTATTATGAACCAGAATTTCTAACCATTCTCCGTTAGCTAATCGGCGCGCTTCTTCACAATCAAAGGTTAATACACCGTTGTCATATTTAGCTAGACCGGTTTCTACTAAGTCGTTTAGCAGCATATTTAGTTCTTTATAGCTTTGTTGTTTTTCAGTTACTTCAACATCCAAACGTTGTTCTTTACGGCATGTGGTTGCTAGATAATTCAATGTGGCTAAACCTGGGCCTAATTCTAGTGCATTACTTGCCCAACGTTGACATAGCTCTCGCAGACGTTTATCCATATTTTCTGGTAATTCAGTTTCAGAAAATTCACAACGAGCACCAAAAATAGCAAGGTAATCACTTAATTTAATGTTATCAGCAACGTGTTTTTGGTTACGACCATCAGGATAAACCCAGCATAATTTATCGCTGAAAGGTTCGACAACAAAAATTGGCCAATGGTATGAACGAAACACTTCATAGGCAGAAAGAAGACGGTGTCGAAGACCACAACTAGCGTTTAATTTAACTTCACTGAATTTGTCTTTAATAGTGATAGCTAATGTTTGTAATGATTCTTTAATTAAATGAATATCAACAATATTTGGGATCTCATAAAAATCAGATGATATACCTTTGTATTGTAAAATCTTTTCTAATCGATGAAACATATCTTTTTGATTTTCATCACCAATGAAAATCATGTGTTCTCCTTTTACAGAGAGATCGAGTAAGGGGGTAATAAGACGTACGGGGTCTTGATCTATTATGCCAACATGCGTAATCATTTAATAATCCTTGTAATAGTGATTACACATAAATAGAAACGGAAGGCATGTGTAATCAAATAATTATAGTTATGCTGAATAAGAGTAATCGGACTATTTTGTGCGATCAGTATAAGTTTCTTATTCAATACTAATGTAATGAGGGGTTACATGATAAAAATCAACCCATAATTAAATATTCTTATTTGGGCTTAATAAAAAAAGACGATAGAATAGTGCCACATGCCTTAAAGACAGAATAAACTATGAGCTACTTACCTTTAGATGAATACAATCGCAAATGGATTTTTACTCATCAATCAATGCCAGTTGATGGTGAATTGTTGCCATTAATAAAGCCATTCACTCAAGCAAAATCTGCTCAAGTTTGGAATGATTTTATTAGTGCAAATAGCCCTACTGCTGATCATTTTGGCTCAAAAGAATGGCCAATGAAAAAAAGCACATGGAGTAATGAAATCGATTGGCAGCACCGTTGGGACAGTGATAACGAATCATTACCTGAAGAAGTGTTAGCGTTTATTGATTGGGCTGATGACGTAACAATTTATTTCTGTTATGAAAAATATAATGTTATCGAGACATCATGGGGTACGTTTAAACAAGCGTGGAAAAACTTCTTATTCTATGATGACTTACCAATCTTAATTGGTAAGAAGAAATCACAGTCATTGTGGTTTAATTCAAAAGGTAAAGTGAAGTTAGGTTCAAGAAGTTAATTTCATAAAGGAAAAATAAAAAGGCTCATAGTGATTAACTATGAGCCTTTTTTATCGATGAGTGACAGCGTTAAGAATGAATCCTTGAAATCACATACTCTGGAGCATGTATTTCAAGATAATGTGAAAAGCTATCTAGTTCTGGTTTTAAATCTTCAGTGTTTGCTCTATTTAAATGGATAATAAACCTTTGAAACTCATTGATATCCAATATCTGTTTGTTATACATAATCCATTCAATAACTAGCTCTTGAGGAGCAGGAATTAATTCACTGAACCTTTTAGCTGCATTGCGTAACTCTCGAGTACCGAAGCGATACCAACCAATAAAATAAAGTAACACCATAGCCGCTAAAATTACGATATGGATCATTAGAGTTACCTTTGAATTGTGTCCAATTTAGTATACGCATTTCAAACACTTTTTGAAGGCAATTTTTTTATGTTTGCGAAGCTCTGACAATAATGGTGTAAATTTAGTCAGTTATGATATTAATTCAACAAACGTAATCCAGCCGGTAGGGCATCTCCAAAGAGGCGTTTTGAATCCGCTTCGGTTAACGCCTGTTGGTTTGACACTAAATCAATCCAACTTTGTGGAGAGCGACTTTTTTTCAATTTATTGATGATATCTTCACGTAACTCATCGGAAACATCTAATGTTCTGTCACCAGTTAATCTAGCCATCATTACTGTAGCAAAACCTGCCATTGGTTGTTCTTTCCAATCTTGCTCTAATAGAATTGGTATCCATTGGGAAACTTGGCTTGCCGGAATTAAGTTATGTTGACTGCCATAGAAAGGTGAACGAGAACAAATTCGACCTAATGCCCACCAATGAACTTGAGCTTGGTTGCCATTTTTGGCATGCCCTAGCATCCATGTAGACAGTAATGTTTTATCTTCAACATCTAGGTGTTCTAATGCAGCAGAAAGACGAACCATGGCTTCATAGCTTTTGTTGGTTGCATCTTCTAATGTTTTTGGATTGCGTAAAGAACCCGGGTGTAAGTATTTTGCAATGTCACCCAAAATGGTTTCTTGTTGTTCTTGATTTAATCCACCTGAGATCCGACGCCAGAATGTCCACCAATCATTCCAAGATTGTTTTGATTCAAACTGGATACCTTGTTGGTAAGTTTCCCACGCTTGGCTGATTTTCCACTCATCGGCAGGATAACCAAAGCCGGGACGCAGTGCGAACCCCGTCATTTTCAACCAGTTCTGTTCATGCTTATCTGAACGACGGCGGCGTTTTTTACTGTCTAATAATGCAGTTGCTAGTTCACGAGAAGTAATTAAATCCCATGATTCACGTTTACCAATTAACTTCTCAATATTTTTAGAGAAAGCTTTAATGGCGTTTGGATTTTGCTTACTGCCACCGTAAGCCTCTTTAATATTTACAATTGCATTAGGGAGACGAGGGGGCAAAGAGATTTGCTCTGCAAGATTGGCACTCTTATTTGAAGCTTGGTTACGGACTTCAAATTCAACTAACCAACGTTGAGAGTCGTCTTCTATTGAAACGCATTCAATCTTAATTGTACCGACTTCAGTAAATTGGCAAGCCAAAGTCACTTCAACGCGATCTTTTTGATTGGCGTGTAATTCATCTTTGGCTTTGCTTGATTCAAGTGTGACGACATAAGGTGGTAAGCTAACAAAACTTGGATCTGATAATTCAGTGATCATACCTGAGGTAGCCAGTTGGTCTTTAGTCGTTGAAAGTAGGTTGAATCGGACTGGTTCACCTAATGTTAAAGAGAAGCGGCGACTTGTCATTCGAATTTCTTCGCCTTCATCACTGCCTTTAGCTAACAAGCATAAACCTTGGGGCTGTTTGTTTTTTTCTTCTAATTGTAAATAGAACGAACGAGCAGAACCTCCTCCAATCTTTAGTTGTGCACCATGACGTGCTTTACCATAAGCAACAGCACCATAAGCAACAGCTAAATCTGGATGGGGGTTAGATAGTTGTGTTACAGGGTCACCTTTCCAGTGGCTTAATAATTCAACGGAGCGGTTAGCAAGAAGTGGGCTATTAAAGACGCCCCCGTTTAATAATAAGCCGATAGGGATTGCGCGATCGTGATGATCTGCGAGATCAGATTGATCCCAGCCTAGAGCCTTCATCGACACTTCTTTGTGATTATCTAAGAATTGCGCTAAATGTTTACTAATAGCAGGATCGGATGCGTAGGGCAGGCCAAATTCAACCACGGCGGATTGGCGTTGATTTGGACGGTCATTAAACTCTGTTAATGGTAAAAAACCATCTAATGCAATACTGTGAACTTCTTCTTTACTTAGTTCGACCTTGCGACTTCCACCTAATAGTTTAGAGCCCGATCCAAGAAGAGTGATATGACCTGAATCAGGAGCATTGGCAGAGAGTAAGCGCTCTTTGGTTTTACGCGTTTGTTGAATTAATTTTGTTAACGCCGCAGCGGTCATTTTTTTACTGCTGTCTAAACGCTGTTCAGCTAGGTGTGCTAATGCGAGATCGATGTTATCACCGCCTAACATTAAGTGGTCGCCTACACCGATACGATCAAGAGATAATTCATCTTTATCAAACCGCGCTTGGATCAAGCTTAAGTCCGTTGTACCGCCGCCTACATCGCACACTACCATTAATGGTACGTTCTTTAGGATATCTTTTGCTGTATCTTGATGGTGGTGATACCAGTCATAACATACGGCTTGAGGCTCTTCTAATAAAATGATCTTATCAAGGCCAGCCAGTTTTGCGGCTTGGATAGTAAATGAACGAGCACTTTCATCAAAAGAAGCAGGTACAGTTACGACAACTTCTTGCAGCTCCATTGGCGCATCTGGGTGGTGGTAATTCCAAGACTGACGAACGTGGTTTAAATAACTGGCACTGGCAACAATAGGAGAGACTTTCTCAACATCTTCAGCTCCAGCCCAAGGCAGAATATCAGAGGTACGATCGACTTTTGTGTGAGAGAGCCAACTCTTAGCGCTGACGACTTGGCGGCCTTCGACTTTTGAGCCTAATTCTCGCGCCCATTCACCAATGATTGCGTTCTTTATTTCGCCATCAATCGCTTTTATATTCCAAGGCAGAGTTAAATCGTTGTCACTGATTTGGCTTTGTGATGCATGGTATCGAAAAGAAGGCAGTAGGGGTTTACGAGCAACTTCACCTGGGCCAATTAATTGGTCAATATTGAAGATTTCAATTGGACTGGTTTCAATGCCAAGAGACAGATCAGTATAAGCAACAACGGTATGGGTAGTACCAAGATCGATACCAATTAAATAGCGATTAGAATAACTCATAAAACTCCAACGTGACTTAGTCTTATAGTGACATCATTTCTGTAAAGATAGAAAGCGACAGCGATAAAGAAACAAAGTGTATATAGTAAAAGAGTTCAGCAACCATAACGGTGACTGAACTCTTAAAGAAGCGATTAGCGAAGAATAATGTTCAAATTATGCTTCACGAACACTAAATTCAACGTGCCATTTTTCACCGCTATCGGTAGCAATGGCTTCAAGATATAGTGTACCTAATTCAGTTACTTTTGAAGCAAGGCGAACAGGAACCACTTCACCAGCTGAACGACCTTCGGTAACTGGCAGAGTAACTTGAATTGCGGGTAGCTCTTCTAGTTCTTCTGGCATCCAGAAATCAAGGTGTGTGCCTGCTTGATCATCACGACGAGTGGTTGAACCGTAAAACTTAAATTGCACAGGTTGACCAATCACTAAGCCAAATTGTTGGCTAGGAACATCAACATGAGAGCCTTCTTCCATTCCGAATGGTGCTACACACAATGCTTCCATTGGTGGTTCCATTCCTGGGATGGCAGGCATAGAGCTTTCGATACCTACGTAATAGCTTGATGCGATACCACCACGGATACGAACGCCTTTACCTGTGCGAACAGAACCGTAGTAAGACGCACCAGAAGCAACCGCTAAGTCAAGGTCTAACCCTTCAAGTAGTTTTGCATCTTCTGCTTCTGCGTCAATTAACCAATCATTAATAATACCCAGTAATCGGTCTGCAAGTAGAGTTGATTTTAGAACGCCACCATTTAACAGAATCGCTGTAGGTTTAATAAAATCAGCTTCATTTTGTTGGCCAAACACATCATCAGTTGCTGCTTGTTGGCGAGTTAAGAAGCTTGCAAGATGACGCGTTACTGCTGCATCTTGTGCATAAGGCAGGCCCATTTGAGTCAGTGCGCCACGAGCAGATTGAACTGGGTGTTCAGTAACAGGAACAACAGGGAAGAAGCCTTCAACCAGTGTTTGTTGTACTTCTTCTTGAGTCAATTCTGTTTGCAGTGTGCCACCTAACAATTTAGACCCACGGCTAGGAACCACGATTGGAACTGCACGCAGTTCTGAATCGTTAAGCAATGCTTCTTTTGCATCACGACATGCATGAGTCATTACTTGGATTTGCCAAGGTTGAAGTTGCTTACCTTCTTGCGCTAGCTTCATTTTTAAACGATAAGCCAGAGCCAAATCCATGTTGTCGCCACCAAGAAGAATGTGATCGCCAACCGCAACACGGTTTAGGCTTAAGTTACCTTCTTCTTCAGTTACAGCAACTAAAGATAAATCGGTCGTACCACCACCGATATCGACCACAAGGATCACATCGCCAATGGATACTTGGTCGCGCCAAGAGTCACCGTTATTTTTAATCCAGCTATAAACTGCAGCTTGTGGCTCTTCTAATAACGTAAGGTTACGGAAACCAAGATTATTTGCAGCTTCTGCCGTTAAATCACGTGCCGCAGGGTCAAATGATGCAGGCACAGTAATCGTTATGTCTTGTTCATTTAGAGGATGCTCAGGGTTTTGAAAATCCCATGCATTTTGAAGATGCTCTAAATAACGCTTAGTGACTTCAAGAGGTGATGCTTTGATCACTTCTTCAGGGCTATTTAATGGTAAGAAAGCGTCACGACGATTAACACCTCCGTGGCATAACCAGCTTTTAGCACTAGCAATTAAACGAATAGGAGTTTTACTACCAAGGTTGCGAGCAATGTTACCCACAATTGCGTTTGGCTTAGTAGTCCAAGGAAGGCTTGTATCACCTTCAAGCAATTCTGCTTCGTGTGCTTGGTACATAAATGAAGGCAGTTGAGATTTCTCTTCTACTTGTCCTGGTGCCGTTAATTGTGGAATTGGCATGACTTGAACACTTGCGTCTTCATCATGTAAATCAACATAAGAAAGAACACAATGTGTTGTGCCTAAATCGATACCGATACTAAATTGTGCTTGTTCCATTACAGTTCTACCTCTGCTGGTGCAACAATAGTCGCATCATAACCGTCAGCTAATTTAGGAAGCTTAACTTCTGCTACTTTCCAACCGCGGTGAATTAATGTGCCGTTAAATGGCGCTTCGCCAACAACGTTACCGGTTAAGCGTACTTCTGATGGATTGAACCCAGCAGGAATAGATAAGCGAGATTCCTCTTCTTCAGTACGTACAGGAACAAGTGTGAAGTATTCAGATAATACTTTTTGGCCACCGTCATGAATAACACGAGCGGCTGCGCCAACTTCTGCATCAGCAAAGCCTTTTAAATCTTCTTGCATAAAGTCGATGAAGCGCGCTTCTTTTTGTAGAAGAGATAATAATTGTAGAGCAGATTCTGGGGTCGTTGCTTTTACTTTTGGCTCTACTTCAATGATTTTTTCAATGATCTTTTCTACTTCAATGATTTTTTCGATTTCTACAATTTTCTCAACTGGTTTCTCAATAATTTTTTCTTTTTCAATTTCAACAATTTTTTCAACTTCTACATTTTTGCCTTTTTTAGTTGCATATAAAAGAGCAAATAATGCCGATGTGCCAAACAGGACAATGTGGCCTAAATCAAAGGTAGAAGGAATGGTATTTAAGTCAAAATTCATAATTCTTTCTCTATTTTCTAGGGTGCAATGCACCGAACGTTTTTAACTAAGTTGTGGTCAATAGTAGCATATTCAAGGGATAAGAGAGAAAAAGAACCGAGTGAAGAAAGGCTATGTGATACCGATTGATGTTATTTTAAACAGATTCAAATGATTTTGAGAGCAAGCTTTTGTTCAAGAGCGATTTTGTTTCGCTATTTGCTATTTTTGATTAGAATATAAGGGCGTTACAAATGTTTGAGGTGACAAGTGTTTAAGAATAGTTCTATTCATATAATAGCCAGCTTTATATTGGCGATGACTCTAAGTTTGTTATGCATGCGTTTTGTTTATGACTCAAATGTAGAGGCTAACCAGAAGATTTTTAGTAAAGAGACTGAACGCCAGTCGATTCTATTGTCTTTACTCATTGAGAAGGATATTGATTTTATTGGTGCAGGTGCAGACTTTTATCAATCAGGCTCAAAACAAGATTGGCAACAATTTCCTCTTTTTGCAAACTCGCTAATTTCTCGATCTGACAGTCTAATTTCTCTTCAATGGATGCAGAAAGTTGAAGAACAAGATATTGAACAACATATTAAAGAGGTTCAGCAGGTTTTCCCCTCTTTTGCTATTTTTACGGTGCCTAAAAATAAACCTAAAAAATACGGTTATGTATTTAAAAACCACGAACCAATTTATGTTGCGACGGATATTTATCCAAGAGATGAAAAAAACCTTAGCGTACTCGGTTTTTATTCTTCCAGAGAGCGGTTCAAAAGAGTATTAGATGAGGCAATTCGTACTAAAAATCCAAGTATCTCCGATAAAGTTCGACTTTTACAAGATAGCTTAGTGTCTGGCGCGCCTAAAACGGGAATGTTAGTTTATCACCCAGTATTCACAGCGGATCAAAAAACATTAAAGGGGATCATGATTGGGGGACTTAGGGTAGCCAACTATTTTGATAAGTTAGTAGCATCAACCTCTTTGGGTCAATCCGCCGTTATTAAGATTTGCGATACTGGTTTTGATGCTGAAGATGATCCTGTCATGTTTCAGAGTTCAAATTGGGATGAGTTTAATGGTTTGATCTTGTCAAATGATATCAAAATAGAAAACAGAGTATGGAATATTGAATATAAGAGTAAGCATTACATTAGTGACAGTCAGCGACTAAGCTTATTATGGATGTTTATTGGTGGCATTATATTATCCACTTTAGTTGCTGTGATAACGTATATGGTAACTCGTGACAAAAAGCGCATTGAGAGGCTATTGGAAGTTAGAACAGAAGAGTTACGTTACATGGCTATGCATGATGACCTTACTGGTTTATTGAATCGTCGTTCAATGACGACAGTATTGAACCAATGTATTGATGAGAAAAAATCTTTTGCGTTAATTTGTTTTGATATTGATAATTTTAAAGACATTAATGATACCTATGGTCACCCTGAAGGTGACGCTGTGTTACTGCACATGACTAAATTAATGTCGGATCTTTTAGCTGACTCAGCATCAATAATACGTTTAGGGGGGGATGAATTTGCGGTTATTCTTGAAATAAAAGACTTGGCGCATTTATCACTAGTAGCAACAAATATTCATCAAGTAATAGAAGAGTCTCCAACGTTAACATCAAATATTATCATTGAACAAACCATTAGTTTAGGTGCTGTTCTTTGGAAAGGGGAAGCTAAAGAGGTATTACTAAAATTAGCAGACCAAGCTTTGTACTACAGCAAAGAGCGAGGAAGGAATCAAGTGACGGTTCGTGGCTGATTTTTCGGCAAACAAATAACAGACTCTCGCGTAAGTGCTTTTGATTGGGTAGAATGCCTGTCTAATAAATATTGAGTCACCAAAGGATCACCATGAACTTTAATCGTATCGTCTGTTTTGATTTGGAAATGTGTTGCTGGAATGAGAACGGCAAAGGCAGAACAGGAGAGATCATTGAAGTCGGATTAGCTGAGATAGACCTACAGACTGGCGAAGTGGTTAGACGAGCTCAATATTATGTCAAACCGGAAGTCGACGAGATTTCACTTTTTTGTGTCGAGTTAACGGGGATAACCCCGCGTAAGATAGAGAAGCAAGGCCGACCTTTAGAGGGCGTTCTAAAATCAATGATTAAGAACTTTGGTGGCACAAATAAAATTTATGCAGCTTGGGGTCATGATGAACTGATTTTGAAATCTGAATGCGAGGCAAAAGGAATTGATTTCCCATTTGTAGAGTTCATTAATTTAGCAACGATTTATCGTATTCGGTCTCGCAAGAAGAATGACAGAATGGGGCAACGTAAAGCAATGGAAGAACTTGATATTGAATGGGAAGGTAGACAACATTCTGGCTATGTCGATGCTTATAACCTTGCTCAATTAGCATTGAAAATCTTATAATTATTTGCTAATTAAAATATGTTAAACATTAAAAAAGGAGCTGATTAGCTCCTTTTTTATTTAATGCAAAAGAATTTATTTATTATCGCGTTTATATAACTCAACAAATGAACGCTGATAAGCAGTTGCGATTTTAGTTATGATTTTTTTAGCCATAGCAGCGTCACCTTTTAATTTGATTATAGGACGAGGTATTTCGTCTCTGTATGGCGCGCATTATAAATAATTTTTTTAATATTTCTAGCAAGTAAAATTGTTTTTTAAGATTAGTTTTTCTAATCTAAATTTATTCTCCTACACGATCAATGTCGCGACTACTAAGTAATGAAAGGGCAATAAAACAGAGGACGATACTTGGCTATAATAAGGTAAAAATATGCATGAGTGATGGCGAGGTTACGAGGGCATGTCAGTTTTATGAATCAAAAAAGGAAGTCAAACGACTTCCTTTTTGTTTTATAACTAGTTAATTACTGATAGAAGATTACGCTTGTGCGTTTTCTACTTGTTCATCAGTACTTTTTTCACCAAGAACTCGACTTGTAATTGTACCCGCTGTCATTGCGCCACTAACGTTAAGAGCAGTACGAGCCATATCAATAAGTGGTTCGATAGAAATAAGTAGAGCGGCAATAGTTACAGGTAATCCCATTGCAGGAAGAACGATTAATGCTGCGAATGTTGCGCCGCCGCCGACACCTGCAATACCAAATGAACTTACTGTGATAATGGCAACTAAAGACAGAATAAAGTGAGCATCAATAGGGATCCCCATTGTTGGAGCAACCATTACCGCTAGCATTGCAGGGTAGATACCCGCACACCCATTTTGACCAATAGTGGCACCAAATGTAGCAGATAAATTCGCAATCGCTGGTGGAACTCGTAGCTTAGTAATTTGAGCTTCAACGTTTAGTGGGATTGTTGCTGCTGAGCTACGAGAGCTGAATGCAAACGTCAATACAGGCCAAATTTTCTTGAAGTAATCAATCGGATTCACACCAACAAAAGAAACCAATAAACCGTGAACCATAAACATCAGAAGAATAGCGACGTAAGAAGCAACGATGAACCCAAGTAGATTTAAAATATCGGCAGCATTTGATGTCGCAACAACTTTAGTTAATAGCGCTAAGATACCGTAAGGGGTTAAAGCCATGATCATCTTAACCAAACGCATTACAATTGATTGGGCAACATCAACAAATGTATTAATTGGGCCTGCTAACTCTTCTTTCTCTTGGCTTACTTTTCGAGCCGCGATACCAGCAAGAATAGCGAAGATTACTACCGCAATAATAGACGTTGAGCGAGTACCTGTTAAATCAGCAAATGGATTTGTAGGAATAAAGCTGACAAGCATTTGAGGAATAGTTAGGTCGCTAACACTGCTAATGCGAGATTCTAATACTGCAACACGAGCGGTTTCACGCGCGCCTTCAGTTAACCCTTCAGCCGTTAAGCCAAAGGTGTGAGTTACAGCAATACCAATAAGAGCAGAGATCATTGTTGTGATTAACAATACGCTAATAGTCACGCCACTAATCTTACCTAAAGAGCCTGATTTATCTAGTTTAACTACTGCGGAAAACATCGAGACTAACACTAATGGCATGATAACCATTTTTAGTAGCCCAACATAACCACTGCCAACAATATTAACCCAATCAAGCGTCGTCTTCATTACAGCACTGCCTTCACCGTGGATAATGTGAAGACCTAAACCATAAAGACTACCCGCAATTAAGCCGATAAGAACAAGGCGAGACAGCGTGTATTCTTTGCGCTGTTGGGTATTAAGAAAGAAGATAAGACCGATAAAGACGATCAAATTGATGATAACGGCTAATGACATACTGCTTTTCCTGTTTATTTAGTGCGCTCGTTATTGTGTCGATTTGAAACAAGCTCTTTGTATTTAAAGGCATAATAACGGTAAGCCTAGGCTTAAGATAAGTGATAAAAGTTATCATATATAACTAAATGGAATATAGATTGCATTTTAGGTTATAGATAAGACGATTTGATGCCAAGTTGAGTATTTGTAGAACAGAATTAGGGGATGAGTTACCATTTCTAAATAATAAAGGTAACGATAAAGGAAAATAAAATGGATCATGAATTTTGGGAAAAGAAATGGGCAAGTAACGTTATTGGTTTTCACCTATCGGATATTAACCCAGTTTTGACTCAATATTGGTCAGCATTAAAACCAAACCGTAATGAGAGTGTTTTTGTTCCTTTATGCGGAAAGTCGATGGATTTAGATTGGCTTGCTGAAAAGCATAACTCAGTAACGGGAGTTGAGCTAAGTAAAATAGCCGTACGTGCTTTTTTTGCTGAGCGCTTATATACGCCAACGGTTACAGCATTAACTAGCAGTCTTGAGTTGTATGAGTTTGATGAATTTACTATTTATTCTGGTGATTACTTTACCGCGCCGATTGAAGCAACCGATCTGATTTATGATCGTGCAGCATTAGTCGCTCTACCTAAAGAGATGCGTGAAGAGTATGTACAAGTATTACGCTCTCGTTTAAAAGAGGGAGGCCGTATCTTGTTAGTGACATTAGATTACGACCAAAATGAAATGTCAGGACCTCCTTTCTCAGTACCAGAGGATGAAGTACGTTCGTTATTTTCAGGTATGAGCATCACAAAACTACAACGAGATGAAGCAGGTACAGATCATCCTAGAATTAAAAAAGGATTAACTCGCTTTGCTGAAGAAGTGTGGTTAATTGAGGACTAGAAAACTCACCTAAATATAAATTGCTTAATACAATGAAAGCCGCCTGATTTTTATTTGGCGGTTTTTTTGTTGTTAATGAGCTACCTGTCATAAAAATGTAACTGAGAATAATTGTTACATAAAAATGTGATCATTCATCATTTATATAATAGGGGATGCCTTTATGCTTCTTTATCACCCTACAAATAAGATAATGATAATTATGAAAAAACATATATTAGCCTCTGCAATTTTACTTTCCTTAACTGGCTATGCCACAGCGGCTGATAGCGAGATCGTTGATGTGACTATTCTTGGTACGTCAGACATCCATGGACATTTCATGCCTTGGGATTATGCGAGTGATAAACTCAATATGAAAGGCAGCTTGAGTCAAATTGCAACGAAAGTGAAAGCTATTCGGGATGAGCAAGAGAATGTCATTTTGGTTGATGCTGGCGATACCATTCAAGGTAACTTTGTTGAAACCTTTAAAGATGAACCAACTGATCCAATGATGCTTGGTTTCAATGAAATGAAGTATGATATTTGGGTTCTTGGTAATCATGAATTTGATTTTGGTTTAGATGTACTTAATCGCTCTTTGACTCAGTTTAAAGGCACGTCATTAGCAGGAAATATCAAACGAGAAGATGGCAACCCATTTTTACCGGCCTATAAAATCATTGAAAAAAATGGCATTAAAATCGGCATGATTGGTATGGATACACCAATGACTCAAGTATTTGCTGAAGGTACAAATCGCTTAGAGGGAATGACGTTTACTAATCCATCTCTAGAAGTAAAAAAAGTCATCAAACAGATAGACGATAAAGTGGATGCGATTGTATTGGTCGCTCATATGGGGCTTGATAATGAGAATAACATTGAAGCCACAGGGGTTAGTGACATTGCTAATGATAACCCAGAAATTGACGCCATTGTTGCAGGACATATGCATACCCGCATTGATAAAGCGACAGTGAATGGTGTGATTATTACCGAACCAGATAAGTATGGACGTGCACTTTCTCGTATCGACTTACAATTTGAAGAGAAGAATGGACAGTTTACTCTCGTCAATAAAGATAGCTTCACCTACAAGATAAAAGGTGTTGAGTCAGACGAGAAGATGGAAGAGTTATACGCACCGTATCATAAGCGTTTACGAGAGAATGCAAACCGTGTGGTGGCTGAATTACTTGGTGTTGATTTAGTACCAGAGAATGAAATCAAAGGCATACCACAAGTTCATATCCAAGATACGGGGATCAGTGCACTTTTCCAAGAAGCGAGCATGCATTATGCACCATTAGCAAATGTGATTGCTTTGCAAATTGATAACGACATGGCAGAACTCGATGTAGGTAAAATCAAAGCTAAAGACATTGCTTATAATTATCAGTACGCAGGTGGTGAAATTACTGTGTATGATATGACGGGTAAAGATCTTAAAACTTACATGGAATGGTCGGCAGGTTATTTCAATAGTGTAAAAGAAGGGGACGTGACTTACAGTTTCAATCTTGATCGTCGCTCGTCAAAATATTCAACTAATGACTTCTTTGCTGGGGTAACTTATACGATTGATCTGACGAAACCTGCAGGCCAACGTATCACGAATCTTGGGTTCGATGATGGTAAAGTAATTACGGATACAACACCAATAAGAATCGGAATGAATAGCTACCGAATGGGGCATTTAACCAAATCGGGTGGTGTACTTGAAGGACGAGTTTTCCCTGTGTTATTTGATAGCGAAGAAGAATTTGGTGAGGATGAAGGGACGATTCGTAACTTAACCATTCGATACTTAAATGAAGTGAAAAATGGTAAATACGAAGGCAAACCAATGAGCCGTTGGGCACTAAGCGGTCTTGATGGTTATGAAAAAGAGCGTGAAATCATAAAAGAGTTAGTGAACAGTGGAGAAATTAATGTCCCAACCAGTGATGATGGCCGTTATACCAATGTTGAGTCTATTAATGTGAAAGATAAGATCTTTTCAACGGAAGAAGAATTAACTACTTATCTAAGCAAGCTTGAAAAAGAGCTAAAAACGGCAACAACAGAAGCAGAAAAAGCACGAATTCATCGTGATATGGTAATAGTAAAGGCGCTGAATTAAAGGTGCTATGAACGAAAAAGGTGGCCATGTTGATTGGTCACCATACGAGCGGTAACTCCACATACCATAAACACGTAATGCATCACGGTAAATGCCTAATAGCTCCCCATCTGTCGGGACTTCAATTCTTTTGTGTTTCTTTTGTATACTTTTTGATATTTATAAAGTGTGAACGAGCATCCCAATTTTTTTTTAAAGTATATATTGAGATTATTAAAATACTGTATTAATGGCTAGTATTTCATATAAATAACTGTAATTCATTAACTTGCCAAACTGATCACAGAATTATCTCTCTTAGAAAAGGACAATGCACTTGCTTTCGAACGAGTGATTTTGTTTTTCGTTCGAGCTTTATTGATACCATCGCAAATAATAATGGAGTTAACTATGTTTGGTATATTTAAACCCCAAGCGCATATAACACGTCTGGCTTCCAATCAGATAGATGGCACTTATACGCGTTTACGTTGGCAATTGTTTATCAGTATTTTTGTTGGTTATGCTGGTTACTATCTTGTTCGTAAGAACTTCAGTTTGGCAATGCCATATTTAATTGATCAAGGTTTCAGTCGTGGTGATCTGGGTGTCGCATTGGCTGCGGTATCTATTGCTTATGGTCTTTCAAAGTTCTTAATGGGCAGTGTATCTGACCGATCTAACCCTCGGTATTTTTTAAGTGCAGGCTTATTAATGTCTGCAGCCGTTATGTTTTGTTTCGGCTTTATGCCATGGGCAACAGAAAGTATTACGGCTATGTTCATTCTGTTATTTTTGAACGGTTGGTTTCAAGGTATGGGTTGGCCTGCTTGTGGGCGAACAATGGTGCATTGGTGGTCGCGTAAAGAGCGTGGTGAGCTAGTTTCTGTCTGGAACGTTGCACATAATGTGGGGGGCGGTTTGATTGGTCCTCTTTTCTTATTAGGTCTTTGGGCTTTTAACGATGATTGGCGCTCAGCATTTTATGTTCCTGCAATTTTTGCCACGTTAGTTGCTGTATTTGTGTGGATGACTCTGCGCGATACTCCTCAATCTTGTGGTCTTCCTGCGATTGAAGAATACAAAAATGATTACCCAGATGATTATGATAAGTCTCATGAAACAGAGATGACGGCAAAAGAAATCTTCTTTAAATACGTATTTAATAATAAGTTACTTTGGTCGATTGCGATTGCTAATGCCTTTGTATACCTAATTCGTTATGGTGTTCTTGATTGGGCTCCAGTGTATTTAAAAGAAGCAAAAGACTTCACGGTGGATAAATCATCGTGGGCGTATTTCTTATATGAGTGGGCAGGTATACCTGGCACGCTATTGTGTGGTTGGATATCAGATAAAGTATTTAAAGGGCGTCGAGCCCCTGCAGGTATTTTATTTATGTTTTTAGTTACCATTGCAGTATTAGTTTACTGGTTTAACCCTGCTGGTAACCCGACAATCGATATGATTGCTTTGGTTTCGATTGGCTTCTTAATTTATGGCCCTGTTATGCTTATTGGTCTTTATGCTCTTGAGCTTGTTCCTAAAAAAGCAGCGGGTACAGCAGCGGGATTAACTGGATTATTTGGCTATCTTGGTGGGGCAGTAACGGCAAACATTATCTTAGGATACACCGTTGACCACTTTGGTTGGGATGGTGGCTTCATGATCTTAGTGGCTTCTTGTGTCTTGTCTATTGTATGTTTGTTTTATGCTTTCTTAGGTGAAAAGGCACACCATAAAGCAAAAGAGAAAGAACAAGCTGCAATGTAATTAGGAAATACAAAAAAGGGCTGTAATAATTACAGCCCTTAATATTTCGTATTTAAGATGAAATCTTATAGATAAAGTTTTACAAGCTCAGTAGCTTCAACTTCTTTACCGTCAAGTTGTTGGTTCCAGTTTGTACCAACTAAAACACCATCTTCAGATAACGTAACTAGCCAGTCTTCAGCGAAGATGTCCAGTGGAATTTCAGTTACTTCAAAATCAGCCCATTCTTCAACATTGTGAAATGCGGCGTCTTCTTTATTAGACCAGAACGGCATTACTTCAGAGTTTTCAAATTCAGTTGATTCAACAGAGATCCAACCTTCTTCGTTATAAAGACTCCAAACTAGCTGTGTTTCTTTGGTTTCAGCAATGAAAAGGTCTAGGTTTGCTTGAGTATCTGACGTTAATTTGCTCATGATGATGTCTCGATTAAAATAAACATGGTGAATAATAAAGGATTATGCGGATTATGATACTTAAATTTGGAAAAAATTATGTTATAAAGTTATCAATTAATAATTTTATAACAACAAATTAACCATTGGCTTAAATTGTGTATTCGAACACTTTTTATCCTATGCTTAAAATACGAAATGAAAAGCTAATTTGTTGATGCGATTAGATGGATTTAGGTGATTATATGAAAGAAACAAATATACCTTCTCAAGTAGAAATAAAAACAATAGAAGGTGAAGCTTATTCACTGAATAAAGACGGTGTACCAACAAAAGTAGCTGTTGGTCAAAACATTGATCGTGATTCAGTATTGTTTACTGCATATGATGCAAAAGTAGTTGTTCAAATCAATGGAAAACTAGTTACGGTTGATAGAAATTGCATGAGCTGTCTTGATGAAACTAATACGACTCAGCCATTAAAAATGCAACAAATAAACGGTGATATTACACTCGATCCAACGCAATCGACAGATGACCTAGATATTGCAGCACTCCAAGATTCTATTTTAGCAGGGGAAGATCCAACAGAAATATTTGAAGCGTCAGCTGCGGGTACGAGTGGTGGTTCTGCTAATAGTGGCTTTGTTGTTATTGATTATGCGTATTACTCATCGATAGCAACGACAAATTTCACAACATCTAACGGATTTTCTTATGATAACCAAGAAGATATCGATAATTTAAGTGGTAATAATGCAAATGATGTACCTGCGATACCTATTATTACAGCAAATAATACGGGTATAACAAAAGAAGATGATGTACTTGAGTCTGAGGGGCAACTTGCAGTAATTAATCCGCAAAACAATCTTAGTTATACTTGGTCTATTAGTGGTAACTCAACCAGTGAATTTGGAGCACTTTCTCTAAATCCAACAACGGGTGAATGGGAATACACGTTAAATAACAGTGCGCTTTCAGTGCAATCTTTAGCAAATGGTCAAATTATTACTGATGTGTTTGAGGTATCAGTATCTGCTGGTGGGAACCTTACCTCGTCGCAACAAGTTACTGTAACCATTGTTGGTACTAATGATGACCCTATTATTTCTGGTATTTCTGTTGGCGATCTGACTGAGGGAGATGTTGATGATACTGACCCAACGGTAAGTGACACATTAACGGTTGCAGATGTAGATACATTAGATACACATACTTGGACAATTGTTGAAGGTGGTAATGCAACGTATGGTGTATTAACCATAAATAATGGTGTGTGGGAATACACCTTAGATAACTCAAGAGATGAGACTCAAGCTCTGGGTAAGGACGATGTTGTTACTGAAACATTTACCATTCAAGTTGATGATGGTAATGGGGGAATTGCTCAACAAGAAGTCGTTATTACTATTAATGGTACGAATGATGAACCAGTCATTAGTGGTACTAGTTCTGGCCGAGTGGTGGAAGATTTAATTGATTCTGCTGATGGGCAATTAATCGCTGTCGATGCCGATGCTGGAGATTTAGTATCGTGGTCTGTGACAGAACCAAGTTTAGGTACGTATGGTTCACTTGTTATCAATAGTGATGGTAAGTGGGTTTATAGTATTGATAATAATTTATCAGCGACTCAAGCTTTATCTCAAGGTGAAACTCAAACAGAAACGTTTGAGGTGATTGCTGATGATGGTAATGGTGGAAAGGTCACTCATACTATTACTGTCGACGTAACAGGAACAAATGATGATCCTGTCATTTCGGATACCTCTGTTATTGCTGGTGCGGTTGAGCACAGAGCCACAGAAAGTGCGACCGGCGATTTAGTTTTTGAAGATGTCGATACATTAGATACTCATACGTGGACAGTTCAACCGAATTCAAATGATGATCTTGGTACGTTCTCTGTAGATTCTTCTGGTAAATGGACGTTTAATCTTAATTCATCTTCTACTGCGGTTATCGCATTGGGTGTGGGTGAAACGCTAGATATTATATACAAGGTTGAAGTAGCTGATAATCACGGCGGTACAGATCTTCAAGATGTCACAATTACAGTCACTGGTTCAAACGATGGACCTGTTATTAGTGGTTCAGATACTGGTTCTGTTGTTGAGGATGTGTTGGGAAGTGCTACTGGGGAGTTAATTGCAACAGATGCTGATGCAAATGATTCTGTATCATGGAACGTAACGGATGGTGCAGGTGTCTTTGGCTCATTGGCCGTGGATGCGACGGGCAAATGGACCTACACGCTAGACAATACACTGGCGGGAACGCAAGCCATT
>NZ_MAJV01000167.1:0-386 GCF_001691065.1 Aliivibrio sp. 1S128
TCTGGTGATGATCCAGAAGGTATCTTCCCTTCAATCCTAGGCCATGAAGGCGGCGGTATTGTTGAGATGATCGGCGAAGGCGTGACAAGCGTTGAAGTTGGCGACCACGTTATCCCTCTTTACACTGCGGAATGTGGTGAGTGTAAATTCTGTAAATCTGGTAAAACTAACCTTTGCCAAGCAGTTCGTGAAACTCAAGGCCAAGGCCTTATGCCTGATGGAACTAGCCGTTTCTCTATTAATGGTGAAACTATCTTCCATTACATGGGTTGCTCTACGTTCTCTGAATTCACAGTTCTTCCTGAGATTTCACTAGCGAAAGTATCTAAAGAAGCACCACTTGAAGAAGTTTGTCTTCTAGGTTGTGGCGTAACGACGGGTATGGG
>NZ_MAJV01000168.1:0-87273 GCF_001691065.1 Aliivibrio sp. 1S128
GGTGTTGTTGCTAAAATCTTTGCTTAAGATTTGACTAAGTACTAATAAAAAGGGCATCATTCGATGCCCTTTTTCTGCGTTGTATTGTGCATTGTTTTATTTTTATTCTACAATGTTAAGAAAATGCAGAGCACAGCGCAGATAAATTAGCAAATTGCTGGTTTATAGGATGAAGAGAGTAGGGTATATTTACTCTTGTTTTTGAATTTCTGTCTAATGATGGAAAATGATTTTAGTTATGTCACAGGTTGGTTTATGAAAACAAATACTGAGACGACAGAAACTTCAGGCGCAGTTGATACAATGAAGTGGTTACTAGTTTTAGTACTACTTTCTGCTGCGGTTATTGGTAATTATTTACTAGCTGATTTATCTGTTGTTATTCGAGCTGCCGGTGTAGTTGCATTGATTGCTGCTGCTGGTGGTATTGCTGCTTTCACAGCAAAAGGTCAAACTGCAATTGCATTTGCTCGCGAATCAAGAATGGAAGTACGTAAAGTTGTTTGGCCTACACGCCAAGAAACAACACAAACAACTTTCATTGTTCTTGCTGTATGTATCGTAATGGCTCTGATTTTATGGGGTATTGATGGTATTATGGTTAGACTAATTGGCTTAATCACAGGTGTTTGAGGATAAGTGATCATGAGTGAAGCTCCAAAGAAACGTTGGTATGTAGTTCAAGCCTTTTCAGGCTTTGAAGGTCGTGTATCACAATCGCTACGCGAACATATTAAAATTCATAACATGGAAGAGTCATTTGGTGAAGTACTTGTACCAACTGAAGAAGTGGTAGAAATGCGTGCCGGTCAACGTCGTAAAAGCGAACGTAAATTTTTCCCTGGTTACGTGTTAGTGCAAATGATCATGAATGATGAATCATGGCACTTAGTACGTAGTATTCCACGTGTTATGGGGTTCATTGGTGGTACTTCAGATCGCCCAGCTCCAATTACTGATAAAGAAGCTGATGCAATTTTAAATCGTCTTCAACAAGCGAGTGAAGCACCTCGCCCTAAAACGTTATTTGAAGCAGGTGAAGTGGTTCGTGTTACTGAAGGACCATTTGCTGACTTTAACGGAACTGTTGAAAATGTTGATTACGAAAAAAGTCGTATCAAAGTATCAGTTTCTATCTTTGGCCGTGCAACTCCAGTTGAACTAGAGTTTAGCCAAGTAGAAAAAAACTGATCGAAAAATCAGCAAAGCTATTGTAAAAAGCGCGAATTATTATTATAATTTCGCGCGTTTTTGTTAACGGGGAGCTGATCCAGTAGGATAGCGTTAGAACCCAAAATTTAGGAAATATCATGGCTAAGAAAGTTGAAGCTTATATCAAACTGCAAGTTGCAGCAGGTATGGCGAACCCAAGTCCACCAGTTGGTCCTGCTCTAGGTCAACACGGTGTGAATATCATGGAATTCTGTAAAGCGTTTAACGCAAGAACAGAATCTGTTGAGAAAGGTCTACCTACTCCAGTAGTTATCTCTGTATACAGCGACCGTTCTTTTACGTTCATTACTAAGACTCCACCAGCAGCCGTTCTTCTTAAGAAAGCTGCAGGCGTTAAGTCTGGTTCTGGTCGTCCAAACAGTGAGAAAGTTGGTACTGTTACAGACGCTCAAATACAAGAGATCGCAGAAACTAAAGCTGCGGACATGACTGGTGCTGACATTGAAGCTATGAAGCGTTCAATTGCTGGTACTGCTCGTTCTATGGGCCTAGTGGTAGAGGGTTAAGATTATGGCTAAACTTACTAAGCGTATGCGTAATATCCGCGAAAAAGTGGAAGTTACTAAAGACTACGAAATCAACGAAGCTGTTGCTCTTCTTAAAGAATTAGCTACTGCTAACTTCAACGAAAGTGTTGATGTTGCTGTTAATCTTGGCATTGATGCACGTAAATCAGACCAAAACGTACGTGGTGCAACTGTACTACCACACGGTACTGGTCGTAATGTTCGTGTTGCTGTGTTCACTCAAGGTGCAAACGCAGAAGCTGCTAAAGAAGCAGGCGCTGATCTAGTAGGCATGGAAGACCTTGCTGAGCTAGTTAAGAAAGGCGAAATGAACTTTGACGTTGTTGTTGCTTCTCCAGATGCAATGCGCGTTGTTGGTCAACTAGGTACAATCCTAGGTCCTCGCGGTCTTATGCCAAACCCTAAAGTTGGTACTGTAACGCCTAACGTTGCTCAAGCAGTTAAAAATGCTAAAGCTGGTCAGGTTCGTTACCGTAACGACAAAAACGGCATCATCCACACTACTATCGGTAAAGTGGATTTTGATGCTGCTCAACTTAAAGAGAACTTAGAATCTCTTCTAGTTGCACTGAAAAAAGCAAAACCTACTTCAGCTAAAGGTGTTTTCCTGAAGAAGGTAAGCATCTCTACTACAATGGGTGCTGGTGTTTCTCTAGATCAAGCGACTTTAGAGACAACATTAAAATAATTTGCAAACGCGCAAAATTTATGTATAATTTTGCGCCTATCAAATTTATGGTTGGGGCTGTTTAATTTTTAATTAAAACAGTCTCCGTCCAAGACCGTAGGTGCTCGAAAGAGCTTAATAAACCTGCGTAGACGGTGCCGAACTAAAGACTAATTTTTCGGAATTAGTTTTCTGTGAATGCATCGTAATTACTCTCCTACAGTTTTTGTAGTGAGTGGTGTAATCACAACCAGAGGTTAATCCAAATGGCTTTAAATCTTCAAGACAAAAAAGCAATTGTTGCTGAAGTCAACGAAGCAGCCAGTGGTGCACTTTCTGCAGTTGTAGCTGACTCTCGTGGCGTTACTGTTAGCGCGATGACTTCTCTACGTAAACAAGCGCGTGAAGCGGGTGTTTACATGAGAGTTGTTCGTAACACACTAGCACGTCGTGCAGTAGAAGGTACTCAGTATGAGTGTCTACAAGACACATTTACTGGTCCATCTCTACTTGCATTCTCTAACGAGCACCCAGGTGCTGCAGCACGTCTTTTTAAAGACTTTGCTAAAGAGAATAAAAACTTCGAGATTAAAGCTGCTGCATTTGAAGGCGCAGTTACTGATGCTGATGTACTAGCGACACTACCAACTTACGACGAAGCAATTGCACGCCTAATGATGTGCATGAAAGAAGCTTCTGCTGGTAAACTGGTACGTACTATCGCTGCTGTTCGTGATCAAAAAGAAGAAGCTGAGGCATAAGCCCTGCTTTATTTGATTACAAAATAAATTATTGTTGACTTAAAAGAGAATTGTTATGTCTATTACTAACGAGCAAATCCTAGACGCAGTTGCAGAAATGTCTGTAATGCAAGTTGTTGAGCTTATCGAAGCTATGGAAGAAAAATTCGGTGTTACTGCTGCTGCTGCAGTAGTTGCTGGTGGCGCTGCTGCTGAAACTGCTGAAGAGCAAACTGAATTTGACGTTATCCTAACTGCAGTTGGCGGAAACAAAGTTTCTGTAATCAAAGCAGTACGTGGCGCTACAGGTCTTGGCCTGAAAGAAGCTAAGGGTCTAGTTGATTCTGCTCCTGCTGCACTTAAAGAAGGCGTTGACAAAGCTGAAGCTGAAGGCCTTAAAGCACAGCTTGAAGAAGCTGGTGCAACTGTTGAAATCAAGTAATTATTACTTAGTTTCATAGCCTAGCGGCTAATGGCTGGTGGTTTATTAACCACTGGCCTTTTTGCGCTGTAGGGTATAGGGTAATTTCACACTGTTTAAGCCCCTATATTCGAGCAAAAAGCATAGTCTCAATCAGAGATTATGTCCTACAGAAAACAGTGTTATTAGTTACTGTCCCACCTTTTGAAGGCGGACGGTTCGGGTCACTTATCAGCGAGCTGAGGAACCCCATGGTTTACTCTTATACAGAGAAAAAGCGCATCCGTAAGGATTTTGGTAAGCGTCCACAAGTGTTGGACATACCATACTTGCTATCGATCCAGCTTGATTCTTTTACTAAGTTTATCGAGCAAGATCCTGAAGGGCAATACGGTCTTGAGGCTGCTTTCCGTTCTGTTTTTCCAATTCAGAGCTACAATGGCAACTCTAAGCTAGAATACGTTAGCTACAATCTCCGTGAACCAGAATTTGATGTTAAAGAATGTCAAATCCGCGGTGTTACATACTCTGCACCTCTACGCGTAAAATTGCGTTTAGTTGTGTACGATAAAGACGCACCTGCAGGCACGGTAAAAGACATTAAAGAACAAGAAGTCTACATGGGCGAAATTCCGCTTATGACAGACAATGGTACTTTTGTAATCAATGGTACTGAAAGGGTTATCGTATCCCAGCTGCACCGCAGCCCAGGTGTCTTCTTCGACAGCGATAAGGGTAAAACCCATTCATCTGGTAAAGTTCTTTATAACGCACGTGTAATTCCTTACCGTGGTTCATGGTTAGATTTCGAATTTGATCCTAAGGATAACTTATTCGTACGTATCGACCGTCGTCGTAAATTACCAGCAACGATCATCTTACGTGCACTTCGTAAAACAACAGAAGAAATCCTAGATTTATTCTTCGATAAAGTTGTCTTTGAAGTGAAAGATCAAACGCTAATGATGGAATTACTTCCTGAGCGTTTACGTGGTGAGACTGCAACATTTGATATCGAATCGAACGGCAAAGTTTATGTTGAAGCCGGTCGTCGTATTACTGCGCGTCACATTCGTCAACTGACGAAAGACGAAGTAAACTATATCGAAGTACCAGTAGATTATATCGTAGGTAAAGTGGCTTCTCACGACTATGTGAATGAAGACACTGGTGAGATCATTGTTTCAGCTAACCAAGAGTTTAGCTTAGAAGATCTTGCTAATTTATCTCAGGCTGGCCATAAAAAGATCGAAGTGTTATTTACGAATGACCTTGATCATGGTGCATACATTTCTGACACTTTACGTGCAGATTCAACGGTTGACCGTTTATCGGCACTAGTTGAAGTTTATCGTATGATGCGCCCAGGCGAGCCACCAACAAAAGAAGCTGCTGAATCATTATTTGAAAGCCTATTCTTCTCTGAAGATCGCTATGACTTATCGACTGTTGGTCGTATGAAGTTCAATAGTTCAATTGGCCGTGATAATGATGAAGGCGCTGGCATTCTTGATGAAACTGATATCATCGAGGTTATGCGTAAACTGATCGACATCCGTAACGGTAAAGGCGAGGTTGATGATATCGATCACCTTGGTAACCGTCGTATTCGTTCTGTTGGCGAAATGGCAGAAAACCAATTCCGTGTTGGTTTAGTTCGTGTTGAACGTGCTGTTCGTGAGCGTTTGAGCCTTGGTGATCTTGATGCAATTATGCCTCAAGATCTTATCAATGCTAAGCCGATTTCAGCTGCAGTTAAAGAATTCTTTGGCTCTTCACAGCTATCTCAGTTTATGGATCAGAACAACCCATTGTCAGAAGTTACGCACAAACGTCGTATCTCTGCTTTAGGGCCTGGCGGTCTAACTCGTGAGCGTGCTGGTTTCGAAGTTCGTGATGTACACGCAACTCACTACGGTCGCCTATGTCCAATCGAAACACCGGAAGGCCCAAACATCGGTCTAATTAACTCATTGTCAGCATTTGCTCGATGTAATGAATATGGTTTCCTAGAAACTCCATATCGTCGTGTTGTTGATAATATAGTTACTGAAGATGTAGATTACCTATCTGCGATTGAAGAAGGTACTTTTGTTATTGCACAGGCGAATGCCGTGTTGACAGAAGAAGGTACTTTTGCTGATGAACTAATCATCGCTCGTCAGAAAGGCGAATCTGGCCTACATCCACGTGAACACATTCAATATATGGATGTCGCGACAAACCAAGTTGTATCTGTAGCTGCATCGCTTATCCCGTTCCTAGAACACGATGATGCGAACCGTGCCCTAATGGGTGCGAACATGCAACGTCAAGCTGTTCCGACATTAAGAGCTGATAAGCCTTTAGTTGGTACTGGTATTGAGCGTTGTGTAGCAATTGACTCAGGTGTAACTGCTGTTGCTAAACGTGGCGGTATGGTTCAGTCAGTAGATGCTTCTCGTATCGTGATTAAAGTGAACGAAGAAGAATTGGTACCTGGCGAAGCTGGTATCGATATCTACAACTTAACTAAATATACTCGTTCTAACCAAAATACGTGTATCAACCAACGTCCTACAGTACTTCCTGGTGAACCTGTAACTCGTGGTGATGTACTTGCTGATGGTCCTTCAACGGATCTTGGTGAGCTTGCACTTGGTCAGAACATGCGTATCGCGTTTATGCCTTGGAATGGTTATAACTTCGAGGATTCCATCCTTGTATCTGAGCGTGTAGTTCAGGAAGACCGTTTCACGACAATCCATATTCAAGAATTATCTTGTGTGGCTCGTGATACCAAACTTGGTTCAGAAGAAATCACTGCAGATATTCCTAACGTAGGTGAAGCTGCACTGTCTAAACTGGATGAATCAGGTATTGTTTACATTGGTGCTGAAGTTAAGGGTGGTGACATCCTAGTTGGTAAAGTTACGCCTAAAGGTGAAACTCAACTGACTCCTGAAGAGAAGCTACTACGAGCTATCTTCGGTGAAAAAGCATCTGATGTTAAAGATTCTTCTCTACGTGTACCAAACTCTGTTTCAGGTACTATCATTGATGTACAAGTATTTACTCGTGATGGTGTTGAAAAAGATAAACGTGCTCTAGAAATCGAACAAATGCAGCTTAAAGAAGCTAAGAAAGACATCACTGAAGAATTCCAGATTCTTGAAGGTGGCTTATTAGCACGTGTTCGCACACTTCTACTTGCGGCAGGTACTTCTGAAGTTAAGCTTGATGCGATGGATCGTAAGCAGTGGTTAGAAATCACGCTTGATGATGAATCACAACAAAATCAACTTGAGCAGCTTGCTGAGCAATATGATGAGCTTAAAGCAGAGTTCGATAAGAAATTCGAAACTAAACGTCGTAAGATCACTCAAGGTGATGATCTTGCTCCAGGCGTACTGAAAATCGTTAAAGTTTACCTAGCAGTAAAACGTCGAATTCAGCCTGGTGATAAGATGGCGGGTCGTCATGGTAACAAGGGTGTAATCTCTAAGATCAACCCTGTTGAAGACATGCCTTATGATGAAAAAGGTCAGCCAGTAGATATCGTACTGAACCCACTGGGTGTACCTTCTCGTATGAACATCGGTCAAATTCTTGAAGTTCATATGGGTCTTGCTGCGAAAGGCGTTGGTGATAAACTGAACCAAATGCTTAAAGAGCAACAAGAACTGCATAAGTTCCGTAACTTCTTACAAAAAGTATACGATCTTGGTGATACTCGCCAAGAAGTAGACATCGCTGCACTGTCTGATGACGAAGTTCGTACATTAGTTAAGAACTTACGCGGTGGTTTACCAATCGCAACACCAATTTTTGATGGTGCTCCAGAATCATCAATTAAAGAACTATTACAACTTGTTGATCTGCCAGCATCTGGTCAGTTGAAACTGTTTGATGGTCGTACTGGTGATGCGTTTGAGCGTCCTGTAACTGTTGGTTACATGTACATGCTAAAACTAAACCACTTAGTTGATGACAAGATGCACGCACGTTCTACCGGCTCTTACAGCCTTGTAACTCAGCAACCACTTGGTGGTAAAGCTCAGTTCGGTGGACAGCGTTTCGGTGAGATGGAAGTATGGGCACTTGAAGCATATGGTGCTGCATATACCCTACAAGAAATGCTAACCGTCAAGTCGGATGACGTGAACGGTCGTACTAAGATGTATAAAAACATCGTAGATGGCGATCATCGTATGGAACCAGGTATGCCAGAATCATTCAACGTATTGTTGAAAGAGATCCGCTCACTTGGTATCAACATCGAGTTAGAAGACGAAGAATAATCTCATTGAGATTGTTCGGTAGAATATAAGGCGCTCGCCGAGCGCCTTTTTTCTCCTTACAGGAGCCGAATGTGAAAGACTTATTAAAGTTTCTGAAAGCACAACATAAGACTGAAGAATTTGATGCAATCAAAATCGGTCTTGCTTCACCTGACCAAATTCGTTCATGGTCTTTTGGTGAAGTTAAAAAGCCAGAAACAATCAACTACCGTACCTTTAAGCCAGAACGTGACGGACTTTTCTGTGCACGTATCTTTGGCCCAGTTAAAGACTACGAGTGTTTATGTGGTAAATATAAACGCCTGAAGCATCGTGGTGTTATCTGTGAAAAATGTGGCGTAGAAGTAACGCAAACTAAAGTTCGTCGTGACCGTATGGGCCACATTGAACTTGCGTCTCCTGTTGCACACATCTGGTTCCTTAAGTCACTTCCATCTCGTATTGGTTTGTTAATGGACATCCCTCTACGTGATATCGAACGTGTACTTTACTTTGAATCATATGTGGTTACAGAGCCAGGTATGACTGACTTAGAGCGCAGCCAACTTCTTTCAGAAGAAGAGTATCTTGATAAGCTTGAAGAATTCGGTGACGAATTCACAGCTAAAATGGGTGCGGAAGCGATTAAAGACTTGCTTGGTTCTATGGACATGCAAGCTGAAATCGAGAACATGCGTGAAGAGCTAGAAACAACTAACTCTGAAACAAAACGTAAGAAACTGACTAAGCGTTTGAAACTTGTAGAAGCATTCGTTCAATCTGGTAATAATCCAGAGTGGATGATCTTAACTGTTCTACCAGTACTTCCGCCAGATCTTCGTCCTCTAGTACCACTAGATGGCGGTCGTTTTGCTACGTCTGATCTAAATGACTTATACCGTCGTGTGATTAACCGTAACAACCGTTTGAAGCGTCTTTTAGACCTAGCTGCACCAGACATCATTGTACGTAACGAAAAACGTATGCTGCAAGAGTCTGTGGATGCGCTGCTTGATAACGGTCGTCGTGGTCGTGCGATTACAGGTTCTAACAAGCGTCCTCTGAAATCTCTTGCTGATATGATCAAGGGTAAACAAGGTCGTTTCCGTCAGAACTTGCTTGGTAAACGTGTAGATTACTCTGGTCGTTCTGTAATTACAGTAGGTCCATACCTTCGTCTACATCAGTGTGGTCTTCCTAAGAAGATGGCACTTGAACTATTTAAACCGTTTATCTACAGCAAATTAGAAGGTCGTGGTCTTGCTACGACAATCAAAGCTGCTAAGAAAATGGTAGAGCGTGAAGAAGCGATCGTTTGGGATATCCTAGATGACGTAATTCGTGAACACCCAGTACTGCTTAACCGTGCACCAACACTTCACCGTCTTGGTATTCAAGCGTTTGAACCAGTACTAATCGAAGGTAAAGCGATTCAGCTTCACCCACTAGTGTGTGCGGCATATAACGCCGACTTCGATGGTGACCAGATGGCGGTACACGTACCTCTAACTCTGGAAGCTCAATTAGAAGCACGTACCCTAATGATGTCGACGAATAACATTCTGTCGCCAGCATCAGGCGACCCAATCATCGTTCCTTCTCAGGATGTTGTATTAGGTCTGTACTACATGACGCGTGACAGAATTAACGCGAAAGGCGAAGGCATGTACCTTGAAGGTTTTGCTGAAGCTGAGAAAGCATACCGTACAGGTTGTGCAGAGCTACATGCTCGCGTTAAAGTTCGAATCACAGAAGTTCTTCGTGATGAAAACGGTATTGAAACTCGTGAAACTAAACTGGTTGATACGACAGTTGGTCGTGCAATGCTATGGCAGATCGTTCCTGAAGGTCTACCTTACAGCATCATTAACCAGAAGTTAGGTAAGAAGCAAATCTCTAACCTATTAAACGAAGCGTACCGTACTCTTGGTTCAAAAGAGACCGTAATCTTTGCTGACCAAATCATGTACACCGGTTTCGCATACGCAGCATTGTCTGGTGCGTCTGTTGGTATCGACGACATGGTTATTCCTGATGCTAAGTACACGAAAGTGGCTGATGCAGAAGAAGAAGTTAAGCAAATTCAAGAACAGTACCAGTCTGGTCTTGTAACTGCGGGCGAACGTTACAACAAAGTTATCGATATCTGGGCAGCAACGAACGAACAAGTTGCTAAAGAGATGATGGATAACTTGTCTTCAGAAACTGTGCTTAACCGCGATGGTGAAGAAGAGCAACAAGAATCGTTTAACAGCGTTTACATGATGGCCGATTCAGGTGCTCGTGGTTCTGCAGCTCAGATTCGTCAACTTGCTGGTATGCGTGGTCTGATGGCTAAACCTGATGGTTCAATCATCGAAACACCGATCACGGCGAACTTCCGTGAAGGTCTAAACGTAAACCAATACTTCATCTCAACGCACGGTGCGCGTAAAGGTCTTGCCGATACAGCACTTAAAACAGCGAACTCAGGTTACCTGACTCGTCGTTTAGTTGATGTTGCTCAAGATGTTGTTGTTCATTTAGATGACTGTGGAACACTGGAAGGTGTAACCATGATCCCTCTAATTGAAGGTGGTGATGTTAAAGAACCTCTACACGAACGTGTTCTAGGTCGTGTAGTTGCTGAAGATGTATTAAAACCAGGTACAGATGAGATTCTTCTTCCACGTAACACGCTTCTTGATGAGAAGCAGTGTCAAATCGTTGAAGAAAACTCGGTTGACCAAATTAAAGTACGTTCAGTAGTAAGCTGTGAAGCTGACTTCGGTTGTTGTGCTAACTGTTACGGTCGTGACTTGGCTCGTGGCCATATGGTAAACCAAGGTGAGTCAGTAGGCGTTATCGCTGCTCAATCAATCGGTGAACCTGGTACACAGCTAACGATGCGTACGTTCCACATCGGTGGTGCGGCATCTACGGCAGCAGCAGACAACAGCATTCAAGTTAAAACGACAGGTTCGATTAAACTTCATAATGCTAAGCACGTAACAAATGGCGAAGGTAACTTAGTTATTACTTCTCGTGCTTCTGAATTGACAGTTATTGATGAGCATGGCCGTACAAAAGAGAGCTATAAGCTTTCTTACGGTACTATTCTTTCTAAGAAAGATGGTGATGCAGTGGTTCAAGGCGATAAGATCGCTGCTTGGGACCCGCATACAATGCCAATCATCACAGAAGTACAAGGTCAAGTTCAATTCGTGGACATGATTGATGGTGTTACGATCACAACTCAAACTGATGAGTTAACAGGTCTATCTTCAATTGTTATCCTTGATGCGGCTGAGCGAGCTTCTGCTGGTAAAGAAATGCGTCCAACAGTGAAACTTGTTGATGCGAATGGTCGTGACATCATGATCCCTGGCACTGAAATGCCAGCACAATACTTCCTACCTGGTAAGGCGATTGTTAACCTTGCAGATGGTGGTAACGTAGGTATCGGTGAAACACTGGCTCGTATTCCTCAAGCTTCAAGTGGTACTAAAGATATTACCGGTGGTCTTCCACGCGTTGCGGACTTATTTGAAGCTCGTAAACCTAAAGAGCCAGCAATTCTTGCTGAGCACGCAGGTATTGTTGCGTTTGGTAAAGAAACTAAAGGTAAAGTACGCTTATTGATCACTCGTGATGATAACAACGAAGTTTATGAAGAAATGATTCATAAACACCGTCAACTTAACATCTTTGATGGTGATAAAGTTGAACGTGGTGATGTTATCTCTGATGGTCCAGAAACTCCGCACGATATCCTACGTTTACGTGGTATTCATGCAGTTACTGAATACATCACTAACGAAGTTCAAGAAGTTTACCGCTTACAAGGCGTTAAGATTAACGATAAGCACATTGAGACTATCGTTCGTCAAATGCTACGTAAGTGTACTATCACACATTCTGGTGACTCTACTTTCCTTGAAGGTGAGCAATTAGAATTTGCAAACGTAACGATTGCAAACCGTCAGCTTGAAGCTGAAGGTAAGCAACCAGCTCGTTTTGGCCGTGATTTACTTGGTATTACTAAAGCATCTCTTGCTACTGAGTCGTTCATCTCTGCTGCATCGTTCCAAGAAACGACGCGCGTACTTACTGAAGCTGCGGTTTCTGGTAAGCGTGATGAACTACGTGGTCTGAAAGAAAACGTAATCGTTGGTCGTCTGATTCCAGCGGGTACAGGTTTCGCATACCACCAAGCTCGTCAAAAGCAAAAAGCAGCAGCGAAAATGGCAGCTAACGTTGCCCCTTCTGCTGAAGAAGCTACTGACAACTTAGCGGCACTATTGAATGCGGGTTTCTCTTCTGAAGAGTAATTAGTTTTAATATTTGCTAAATAAAAAGCCCTGCAGAAATGCAGGGCTTTTTTATATTTAAAATAGTGCGTAATTATAATTGTGTGATTACAACAAGGTTATTACTACTATTGTCTGCCATAACTGTAGCTGAATCATTATTAGTTTGATTAACCATCATCCAGTTATTATTTGAGCCGTTTTCTAAAGTAAGAGTGGCATCAGAATCACTACCCCATTGAGAGACAGTAAGGTAGTTATCATTACTTGCATCAATTGTTACATCTGCTTCATTAAAGCTACCACCAACAACAACTGCATAAACAGTGTTATTTAGGGCGTCATTTTTCATTTTTATTTTCGTATCATTATCAGATGCACCCGCATAGAATGCAGTATAAGTTGTATTGTCATTACCTTGGATATTAGTTACAGCATCATTATTTGAACCGCCATATACATGAATAGTCGAATCGTTACGGCGACCATCTTGTTTGATTTTTAAACGTGTATTATCGGTACCTCCCATAACACTGATATCAGCAGTATTTCTATTTCCTGTTTGAATGATTTTGTTTTTCTTATTATTTGTTGCGGCATCGAAGCTGATTGAGGCTTCATTAAATCGGCCAGTTTGATCAATTAGACCTTTGTTTCTGTCGCTATCATAGGCAGTGATTTCACCCATGTTGTGTTTACCATCTTGGTTGATCGTAAGTTTATTTTTATCACTGTGTCGACGGGCTTTGATTACCGCTTCGTTATGTTTACCTTCTTGATAGACAGTAAGTTTATTTTCATCACTATTATTACGAGCTCGAATTACAGCATCGTTATATTTACCCATTTGGTCGACATCAACTGTATTTTCATCTGAATTTCTTATTAATACATCGGCGTCATTTCCAAGAGCTGGAGAAAGTTGGAAAATATTCACGTTATTGTCATCTGCATTAAATAACTCTACATCTGCTGTATTTCCGGCATAGACTGCACCAGAAAGTAAGATAGTTGAGATTGCGATTGCTAGCTTTTTCATAATAAACTTCCTTGAAATGATTTTAATTTATGATGGATATGAATCTATCCATTCCATTTACTAAGATAATTCCTTGATTGCCAGTCTGATTAATGGAAAAACCTGCACCATTATTTTTATTCACTGCCGCTGCAATATTTGAATCACCTGTTTGGTTTACTGCATTTTGTTGGTCATTACCTACTTGTACTAAATGAGCGATATTGTCATTACCATTTTGTAAAATAGCGCCTTCAAGGTTCGTTCCCCATTGTTCTAGGGAGGCGGAATTATTATTACCATTTTGGATGACTAGCCCTGTATTGTTGCTACCAAGCTGCAATACTGCCGCTGTATTGTTATAACCAGCTTGTTTTACTTTTGCTTTATTACTTCCCACTCCATTTACATTATGTTGGACAATAGTTATTCGAGAATTGGTCGAATTATTCAGTTCTACGATGGCATTATTGCTATGACCTGTATTGAGCTCTGATAATTCAGTTAGCTCGCTAGGTGCATTAAATTCATTAATACCTAAATCTAAATCTGCATATGTATAACTACTGACAGCCATTAATAAATAAAGATAATTTACTGATAATTTTTTCATATCAGTATCCCTCTTTTCTTGATAGCTCATTTGCTACCTAGAAAGTATGGAATTTACTCAGAGAAGCACCATAAACTTTATTATGATATTTATTAATAAGATAGATAAACTAAAGGACTAGGTGTTCTGTTTTTATTACGGTCATTTTTTCTCAAAAATGAAACAAACGATGAACTACTTAATTAATATTTAATAATTCGGTGGATATATAGTCTTTTTGGACTAGTTTTAAGTAACAATATTTATGGAGGGCAGAGATGAACATATATTATTTATCTTCAAACCCAACGTTATACTCTTCTTTACTTATTGATTTATTAGAGAAAACGTCTAATGAAAAGATAATGGTTGTTGACTGCGAGGTATTAAGTACTAAAGGAAATCAAGATGATGAAATGTTAGTTATTTTGGATTTTAAAAATCAAACAGATAAAAAATATAAGCAATATTTATCTGTAATAACGGAGTATAAGATAAAGGCGAAAGAAATATTATTTAATGTAACTGACGAGAATATAACAAAAAATATAATGAGATATCCCAGTGTTGTAGGCGTTTTTTATGAAAAAGATAATGTTCAGATTATATCTGAAGGGGTTAAGAAGATAATTGATGGTGAATTATGGCTTAGCCGTAAAGTAACGAATGATTTAATTTCAATATATCGTTCAAAACAAAATGGAATATTAACGACATCTGTTTCCCTAACAACAAGAGAAAAAGAAATATTACAACTTCTTTCATTTGGCTCATCAAATGTAGATATAGCGAGTGCTCTTTTTGTTAGTGAAAATACAGTTAAGACACATTTGCATAATGTATTTAAAAAATTAAACGTGAGAAATAGATTACAAGCAATGATCTGGGCTAAAGGTTATGATTTTTAAGGATTAAAATAATGAAACTTCATATTTTATTTTTATTTTTATTTCCTCTTATTGTTAATGGTGCTGAAAATAAAATAATTTTAGAGTCACCAAAAGCTTTAGAAGAGAGCAGAGTTGATGAAGTCGATGATCTTGTTGAAATTGATGGATTAATAATAGACAGAACATTAACTCGCCTGGGCAAAGATTTTTATTTTTCGTTTTCGATAAAAATGAACAGTAAGCACAATGATTTAGACGTCAATCTAACGGTAAAAGAAAGACCAACAGCATTATCAGGAAGCATAATAGGGGTTTATCATTTTGACAAAGTTATCTATCGAGGAGCGCTTTCTCCTGGTCAAAGACAAGCAGAAGAGAAAGCAGAGCAAGCTATAGAGGCGGTGGACAGATATATTGTTAGATGGCAAACGGAGAAGTTATTTAAAGATACGTATGATCTCGATTTCTCGGAGATCTAAGGATGCAACATGAAAATAAGGATGATTTTCTTTATTTTATTCAATGTAATTATAAGCTTAAGCCAAGCTAGTGAGCTTGTATATACGCCAGTAAATCCTAATTTTGGAGGGAACCCTCTAAATACAAGCCATCTATTTTCTGGTGCAAATGCGATTAATGACTATAAAGGACCACAAGATGATTCATTATTCGAACAAGAATCAGCACTCGATCGTCTGACTTCAAGTTTAGAATCTCGCCTAATTAGTCAGTTACTTGCCGATGTAGGTAACGGTAATACTGGGCAACTAGTTACCGATGACTTCATCTTAAATATTGTAGATGATTCAGGGGCATTGCTTATTCAAATTGTTGATAAAGAAACGGGTGAAACTTCTGAGATACAGGTTAGTGGGCTCACTCCAGATTAATTTCTAAGCTAAGGAATCAGCAATGAAATATTCAATGTTACTTTTACTACTTATTATTTCAGGTTGTTCTAACTCAATTGATGTACCAGATACCTCTGAACTGCCAACATTGATGCAGCGTGGTGCAAGTTATGTCGACCTGATTTCACTACCTAAACCGCAAGGGAAAATTTATGTCTCTGTTTATGATTTTAGGGATCAAACAGGACAATATAAGCCTCAACCAAACAGTAATTTTTCAACGGCTGTACCACAAGGCGGAACAGCTCTTCTAACGATGGCATTACTCGATTCTGAATGGTTTTTCCCATTGGAAAGACAGGGTTTACAGAATTTATTAACAGAAAGAAAAATTATTCGGGCTGCACAGAAAAAACAGGATTCTATTAGTAATCATGGTTCCACATTACCCTCGTTGTTATCTGCAAATGTAATGATAGAAGGTGGCATTGTTGCTTATGACTCTAATATTAAAACTGGTGGAGTAGGAGCTCGATACTTAGGTATTGGTGGCTCTGGTCAATATAGAGCCGATCAAGTAACGGTAAATATCAGAGCTGTAGATGTTAGAAGCGGGAAAATTTTAACAAGTGTAACTACAAGCAAAACGATTTTATCTTATGAAGTATCTGCAGGAGCATTTAGATTTGTTGATTATAAAGAATTATTAGAAGTAGAGTTAGGTTATACAAATAATGAACCAGTAAACATAGCGTTAATGTCAGCAATTGATTCTGCTGTTATCCACCTTATTGTTAAAGGGATTGAAGATGGCTTATGGCGTCCAGCCAACCCCGCAGGAACTGAAAATCCTATATTCCGCAAATATGCATCAGAAACCAATCAAATATTATAAGATTAAATAGAGTGTTCAAATATCATTTAAACACTCTATTTACTTTTTTAAGCCCCTGGTGGGTGGCTCAAACTATTTGAAATCTGCTCAATCAAACCATCCTCTAATCCGAACCTTGCCTCGATTACCTCACCTAATTTAGAGAAATCCTTATCAAAATCAGCAAGTAACAAATCCTCATCTTCTTTCGCATACTTATCGGTAAAGTTAAGAATAGGATCGGTAGTTTTAGTTATATTCGCGTAAAGTAAGCTCATCTCTTCTGTTGGTGAAAACCCCGTAGCATCCCATTTAGCCATTACCATGTTATAAATTTTAAAATGACCCTCAGAGATATAATCAATGAGATGTTGATTGAAGGATTGAATTGCTGAGAATGAAGGAAGAGAAGACGTAGATGAATCAAAAGGAGGAAGGCCTGCTAATTTACAATATTCAACCAATAGATCTTGGCGAGTCGACAGCCAATGGTCAATAACATCGTTATTACCACCCCATTGTTCTTGGAATTGATTTAGTTTAGTAAGCATAACGATATCCTTGTAGTTGCAAATAATAAACTCACGTTCATATCAATACCTAAGTAATATCAAAATGCAGTTTCAGTAAGAATTACTTGGGTATACACTCATAATCATGTTTATTAAGATTGCCAGTAAATATTGATTGCTGCAAGAGGGTTGTGATAAAGATGTTAAACCAACATACAAAAGCGTATTGGTGTGTCGTAAATGATTCAGCAGTTTGGTTAGAGGATAACGCTCTTCCTTGTGGTAATGCGGTTGATTTGAATTTACCTTTTGAAAATGCAGTATGCATTGGTAATCATGAAAACTACCCTGTGATGTGGTTGAATGATGAGCAGATAGAAAAAACAGTAGAGTTCACCAATTTAAGAGAATTATTACTTGTTAAAGATTCTCTTTTTTTAATGATAAGCAAAGCGATTCAATATGGATTTATGGCTAGGGAGTTTCGTTTTTGTCCTCAGTGTGGTGGTCGAAATCAACTCAATCTTAACCAGATAGCAATGCAATGTAATGAATGTCGTAAGCTACATTACCCTCGTATTTTCCCTTCTATTATTGTTGCAATACGCCGCGATGACACCATTTTATTAGCACAACACCAAAGACATAAAGGTGGTTTATTTACAGTGCTTGCAGGATTTGTCGAGGTGGGAGAGACCTTAGAAATGGCGGTTGAACGTGAAGTATTTGAAGAAACGGGTATTAAAATAAAAAACATTCGCTATATAGGAAGTCAGCCGTGGGCCTTCCCATCAAGTCTTATGATGGGCTATATGGCGGATTACGATACCGGTGAAATAAAGGTAGATCCTAATGAGTTGATAAAAGCAGATTGGTATTATCAAAATAACCTACCAGAGCTTGCTCCAAAAGGGACCATCGCAAGAATGTTAATTGAATCAACGCTGGATGAAATTAATAAGGCAAGGGATTACTAATTAGTAGATCTCTAATAGGTATTAAGCCTGTGTGAAATACAGAAGATCAGTTAAATATGATCCCGATAGCAAAGGTGGGCTTTTGTTCATCAAATTGAATGCTACAATAGCAGGATCTAATATGAGGAAAGATCATGACAGAATTAAAAAATGACCGCTATTTACGTGCGTTATTAAAACAACCAGTAGATTACACACCAGTTTGGATGATGCGCCAAGCAGGTCGCTACCTTCCTGAATACAAAGCAACACGCGCACAAGCCGGTGATTTTATGTCTCTGTGTAAAAATGCAGAGCTTGCTTCAGAAGTAACCCTTCAACCCCTACGTCGTTTTCCTCTAGATGCAGCGATTTTATTTTCTGATATCTTAACTATTCCTGATGCGATGGGTTTAGGTCTGTATTTTGAAACTGGTGAAGGTCCTAAGTTTGAACGCCCAATTACCTGTAAAGCTGACGTAACTAAAATTGGTCTTCCTGATCCTGAAGGTGAGCTGCAATACGTAATGAATGCAGTACGTCAGATCCGAAAAGATCTTAAAGGTGAAGTTCCATTGATTGGTTTCTCAGGTAGCCCTTGGACACTAGCAACTTATATGGTTGAAGGTGGAAGCTCAAAAGCATTCACTAAAATCAAAAAAATGATGTATGCAGAGCCAGCAACACTGCACTTATTGCTAGACAAGTTAGCGGATACGGTTATTGAATACTTGAATGCACAAATTAAAGCGGGTGCGCAATCTGTAATGGTATTTGATACATGGGGTGGTGTACTAACGCCTCGTGACTATAACGACTTCTCGCTTCAATATATGCATAAAATTGTAGATGGTCTAATTCGTGAAAATGAAGGTCGTCGAGTACCAGTTACGCTATTTACTAAGAATGGCGGTATGTGGCTAGAATCAATCGCCGCAACAGGTTGTGATGCAGTTGGCCTTGATTGGACTATTAACATTGCAGATGCGAAAGCTCGTATTGGTGATAAAGTTGCTCTACAAGGAAATATGGATCCATCTATCCTTTATGCACAACCAGAACGAATTCGCCAAGAAGTAGGCACTATTCTGGAAGGTTTTGGTAATGAAGGTACAGGCCACGTATTTAACTTAGGCCATGGTATTCATTTAGATGTTCCGCCTGAAAATGCAGGTGTATTTGTTGAAGCGGTGCATGACTTATCTAAGCCATACCATAAATAAAATCTTAGTTTAAAGATTTGATATTAAAAGGGGACCCATTGAGGTCTCCTTTTTTAATGGAACAGACTAATATTAGAATGGTCATAAAAAATTATTAGAAAATAAAAAGAGACGATTATGTTTAAGAAACTACAAATCTTATTGCGAAAACTGATGCATGATGGCGAAGAAAGTGGGGCGACAGATATCGCCTCTATGAATTTAGCTATGGCGTCTTTGTTATGTGAAGTATCTAGAGCTGATCATCAGAGCGATCAAAGAGAAGATGATGCGAAACTTCAGTTACTTATCAAGCTACTTGATATCAACGAAGAGCAAGCTCAGCAACTATTAATCCAAGCGATAAGTAAGAGTAAAGCGTCTGTTTCTCTTTATGAATTTACCACTAAACTGCGAGCGTTAATGCCACAAGAACGTTATGCGTTGATAGAAGCAATGTGGTCGGTTGCGTATGCTGATGGAGTGATAGAACCGATGGAAGAGGTTGTTATTCGTCAAGTTGCCGACTTAATTTATCTCGATCACTTAGAATTTATTCGTGCAAAATTATCTGCTGCCCCAAAAAAATAATTCGATTAAAGCCTGTAAATCTACAGGCTTTATCATTGACTAATACCCTTTATTAAAATCGACTAAATTTAGTAGGGTGAATCCATCACGTCGGCGTAGATAATTAATAGAAAACTGCTCGAAAACTTGTTCAGGGAAACTTATAGCAGCAATGTGTGGAGTCACGGTAATGTTAGGATGGCGCCAATAAGGACACTCTTGTGATAATGGTTCATTAATGAACACATCCAAAAAAGCGTGAGAGATAGTTTTATTCTCTAAGGCATCTAATAAACCATAGTTATCTAATACCTCACCACGACCCACATTAAATAATAAAGCCCCATTCCCATGACTTAATGTCTCTGTATTTAATAAACCTAGGGTTTGCTCTGTTTTTGGAAGGGTACTCACAATGACATCTGACTGCTTTAAGGCCGTATTAATTTCTGCCACATGATAGATACGCATAAAAGGAGAGTTCTTTGGGGGAATTCCAGAACGGTTTATGCCGTAAACAGTAAAGCCAAGCGCTTTGGCTGTCATCGCAAGATTACAACCGACAGATCCTGTACCTAGAATAACCATTGTTTTGTTTGATAATGAAGTATAGCGATGAGATAGCCATTGCTTCTCATTTTGTTGCTTTGCATATTGTGTGAAATGACGAAAATACTGGATGCAATAACCTAAAACATATTCTGAAATTTGTTGGCCAAAGATCCCTTTTACATTAGTAAGATGATAATCCCGCCTTAAATTCGGTTGTATCAGAGCGTCGATACCTGCGAAAGTAGATTGAAGCCATTTAACGCGTTCACATTGATTAAGAAGGTCAGTAATGAGTGGTGGATCGGCAAGGATAATGTCTGCTTTTCTCAGATCATGACAAATTTCAAGATCAGGAAGATCCGATTGCTCAAAAAGTGAGAGATATTTCTCTTTTTCTTTTGAAATGATAAGTAATTTATTCATAACCTTCCTTTTGTCATTCATGGTTATCAAGTACACTTAAAGCGTCATTTTTTTATAGTGTAGAATCGTATATGTTACGCAATCCTATCCAAGTTCGTTTAGAAAAGTTTGAACCATGGCAACAAATTACTTTTATGGCTTCTTTATGTGAGCGTATGTACCCAAACTATGCCCATTATTGTGAAGCAACAGGCTTTGCTGAACCTCAAACCTATCGCGTTATACTAGATAGCATTTGGGAATTATTGACCGTTAAAAATGCCAAAATTAATTTTGAACGTCAATTAGAAAAGCTAGAAGAAATGATCCCTGAGTTAGATGATGACTCAATTTACCTAACTTATCCTGCCATTGATGCTTGTGTTGCACTATCGACTTTCTTACACGGGATCCTAGATCGTGATGTATTAGAAGACGCAATGTTTAAGATCAGCCAATTATCAGTGATGACCGTCGCTCAATTAGTTGAAGCTGAAACGGGTGAAGAAGTAACAGACGAAAATCAAAAAGAAATTGAAGTGATTTGTGAAGAGTGGGATGTCCAGTGGGCTATTTTCCGACCTCTACGCGAAGCTGAAGAACGTGACATTGATTTAATAAAAGATCTTCGCCAAGAATTAAGAGATGAAAATGTAAGTAATATTGGCTTAGAGCTAAAATACTGATTTTTGTTTCGCGTATAAAAAAACCGATGACTTATCATCGGTTTTTTTATGTTTATCTAAAGGGGCTTGCTAACACCTTTATATTTTATGATTCAATTTTTTAGCTGTCTTCTTTATCTGTATTATCAATGACACCGTGTTTTGTTTTCCAATTTGTCCAGCGTTGTTGAGCTAATTGTTGCATATCTGTCGTTTTGTCTGCTTCATCAATGATTTCTTCACCAACCATGTACTCAAATATGTCTTCTAGAGTCAACAAACCTTGAACGGTACCGTACTCATCGATAACTAAAGCAAGCTGTGCTCTGTGCTTCATTAAGTGTTCAAATGCTTTTGGTAAGGTAGATGTACTAATTACTATCTGAATAGGGCGCATGATAGAACCTAGAGGGGATTTACCTTGACCTTCATGCATAGCAGAGAATAATTCTAGTCGGTGTGTAAAGCCAATAATGTTATCACTGTCTTCGCTATAGATTAAAGGACGTGAGAATGGCGTATTCATGTGTTCTTTTAGGAAGCCTTCAACCGTCATTTCAGCATTTACACGAAATAAAACCGTTCTTGGTGTCATCACTTGAGTAACAGGAACATCTTTAATATTTAGAATGTTAGTTAGTATTTTAGATTCACCTTCAGCAAATTCCCCATTTTCTTTTGCAAGCGTCGCCATTGCAGCTATTTCATCCCGAAGCTTTGGAGCTTGGTGGCCACGAGCTAAGCGTTTCGTTAATTGTTCAGATGCCCACACTACAGGGGTTAATAATAAAACCATCCAATAAAGCATTTTTCCGGCTAGTGGTGCAAGTTGACGCCAGTAGGTTGCTCCAATTGTTTTTGGAACAATCTCTGAGAATAATAAAATTGCGAACGTTAAGAACGCAGAGAATACACCTAACCACTCACTACCGAATACGATAGAAGCTTGAGCTCCGGATGCCGCGGCACCTGCCGTGTGGGCAATAGTGTTTAGCGTTAAAATTGACGCTAAAGGACGATCGACATTATTTTTTAACTGCGTTAATCTTTCTGCGGAAGGATGGTTTTCCTGTCGCATTTTAGCTAGATAGCTAGGACTGATACTGAGTAAAATTGCCTCAAGAACAGAACATATAAATGATACGCTGATAGAAATAGCGATATAGATGGATAAAATAAACATTATTAATCTCAAAAAAGTAAGCAAGCCCTTATAAAATGGGTGCTCAATGAGTGAAATGCAATGACTCAGAAATGAAAATTAGTAACAAATTGTGAGACGTTACTCAGTTTGTGCCTAAAGAATACGCATTCTGTAGCAAGAAGCGTGACAAACCTTTGCCAGGTAGGGGCTTTATGCATTAGAGTTAACGTGATTTTAAAAATATAGAAGGGAAATCCTAATGAATAAAACCCAGTTAATTGACGCTATTGCTGAAAAAGCAGACTTATCAAAAGCACAAGCAAAAGCAGCCCTTGAAGCGACTCTAGAAGGCGTAACTGGCGCACTTAAAGATGGCGAACAGGTTCAACTTATTGGCTTCGGTACATTTAAAGTTAACCACCGTGCAGCTCGCACTGGTCGCAATCCTAAGACTGGCGAAGAGATTCAAATCAAAGCGGCTAATGTTCCAGCATTTGTTGCAGGTAAAGCACTGAAAGAATCAGTGAACTAAGCTATACTTTGCCGAGTTAACCCTTAACTCGGCATTTTTATGAAGCGCATCCTATCTACCTTACTTCTTTCCGTTTTTCTTTTTGGCTGTTCATCAAATCCATCAGGTGAAGACCGCATTAAATCTGTCACATTAACCGGTGGTCAAATCCAAGGTGATGCAACCAGCTATTATTGGTACACCCGTAGACTACAACAATCTCTCAATGCCTCTGATTACGTTACGATGAGTGATTATGGTTGGTATAAAACCACCTACCGTTGGGAAAAAAATATATTAGTTGAAGCGATTCGTGAAGGGGAAATGTTAAATAGCTCTAATGAGCACATTCCTTACATGATGCACGTACGTTATAACGGTAATGGTGAAGCTGTGTATCAGCGTTATCGCAAGGATGGTCGTATCTTCCCATTGATGCCAGATCAACTGACACAATTTCAAGACCAATCTAAATATCTGATTGCAAAAGTAGAAAGTTTGGATAAAGAGAACATCTCTTTGTATCAAGGTGAGTGGGATGGTGAAATATTTAACTCTTGTGATGGTAAGCAATACGACCAATTAAAGTTTAATCAAATTTTACCTAATTTTGTGGTGGCTAGATTATCTGGTTTAGACAGCTTTATTTCATTTTTAGGTGAAGAGCAGGATCGAGATAAAAAAGTATTGAAGATGTCGGAGTTATTACTACTAACAGATGACAGCTATAAGTGTGTAGAGCGTCCAAATCTTATTGAAGATTAATAGCCGTTGTAGGCGATGGGATAATAAAAAAGGCGCTATCATCAGCGCCTTTTTGCTATTTGTAGAAAGTAATGCTTATTTACTTTCTAATTCGCGAGCAATGGCACGGTAACCAATGTCATTGCGGTGGAACATTCCATTCCAACTAACTTGCTTTGTAAGCTCATACGCACGTTCTTGAGCTTCTAAGACGGTATTACCTAATGCAGTTGCACATAATACACGTCCACCGTTTGTAACTACATCACCAACGTCGTTGTTTTTTGTGCCAGCATGAAATATTTTCTGACCTTCAACTTCAGTCGTTGGAAGAGAGATGATATCTCCTTTTGCATAATCGGCAGGATAACCACCAGCAGCAAGAACGACACCGATTGAAGCGCGTGGATCCCACTTAGATTCTGCTTCATCCAGTTTCTCATCGATCGCCATTAGGCATAGTTCAACAAGATCAGATTCCATGCGCATCATAATAGGTTGCGTTTCTGGATCACCAAAGCGGCAGTTATATTCGATTACTTTTGGCGTACCATCAGCATCAATCATCAAACCTGCATATAGGAAGCCAGTGTAAGGTGCGCCTTCAGCATCCATTCCACGAACCGTAGGATAGATAACTTCTTCTAGAATACGATTATGGATTTCAGGAGTAACAACAGGCGCTGGAGAATATGCCCCCATGCCGCCCGTATTAGGACCAGTGTCTTTATCGCCTACACGCTTATGATCTTGGCTAGTCGCCATTGGTAGAACGCTAGCGCCATCAACCATCACGATGAAGCTTGCTTCTTCACCTTCTAAAAATTCTTCAATAACGACACGACTACCGGCTTCACCAAAAACATTGCCAGAAAGCATGTCTTTGATAGCATCTTCAGCTTCTTCCAGAGTCATCGCAACGATAACGCCTTTACCCGCAGCAAGACCATCGGCTTTAACAACGATAGGTGCACCTTGCTCACGTACATACGCTAACGCAGGCTCTATCTCTGTGAAATTAGAGTAGTAGCCTGTCGGAATATCATGACGTGCTAAAAAGTCTTTAGTAAACGCTTTAGAACCTTCTAGTTGCGCTGCCGCTTTGGTTGGGCCAAAGATCGGTAATCCTGCTTCACGGAACGCATCAACCACACCTATTACCAATGGACCTTCAGGGCCAACGATAGTCAGTTCAATGGCTTTTTCTTTAGCAAATGCAACAAGGTTAGCGATGTCTTCAACATCAATCGCTACGTTTTCTAATTTTGGTTCAAGCGCTGTACCTGCATTACCTGGAGCGATAAATACCGTTTCAACGTTTGGGTTTTGTGCCGCTTTCCAGCCTAAAGCATGCTCTCTACCGCCTGCGCCGATAATTAATACATTCATGTTTTAATCCTTAATACCATCTTGTAATGGGGATAAATTATATAAATCGGTGAATACAAAGTTCAGTGTGCGAAAAACTATAAGAGCAATATTAAGCTCACAGAGTGCACTCATTTGCTCTTATAGGAGCGTAGCGTTCTAGTTTCTAGAAGCGAAGCGCTCTCGTTACTGTCTTTCCTAGTGGCGGAAGTGACGCATACCGGTAAAGATCATCGCCATACCATGTTCGTCAGCGGCTGCAATAACTTCGTCATCACGCATAGAGCCACCCGGTTGGATAACGCATTTAATGCCTGCTTCAGCTGCAGCATCAATACCATCACGGAATGGGAAGAACGCATCCGATGCCATTGCACAGCCTTCAACTACAAGACCTTCGTCAGCGGCTTTAATGCCTGCAATTTTTGCAGAGTAAACGCGGCTCATTTGGCCAGCGCCGACACCGATAGTCATGTCACCTTTAGAGTAAACAATGGCGTTAGATTTAACGTATTTTGCTACTTTCCAACAGAACAACGCATCTTTTAATTCTTCAGTGGTTGGTTGGCGCTTAGAAACCACTTTAAGATCATCTTCAGACACCATGCCTTGGTCACGGTCTTGAACTAGCAGGCCGCCGTTAACACGCTTAATGTCAAAGCCCGTTGTTTTACTTGTCCACTCACCACATTCAAGTAGGCGAAGGTTTTTCTTAGCCGCGATGATTTCAATTGCTTCAGCAGAAACAGAAGGAGCAATGATAACTTCAACGAATTGACGTTCAGTAATTGCCGTTGCTGTGGCTGCATCTAGTTCGCGGTTGAATGCGATGATACCGCCAAATGCAGAGGTTGGATCTGTTTTGAAAGCGCGTTCATAAGCTTCAAGAACATCTTTACCTAATGCAACACCACAAGGGTTTGCGTGCTTAACGATAACACAGGCAGGTTCGTCGAATTCTTTCACACACTCTAGAGCGGCATCTGTATCTGCAATGTTGTTGTAAGAAAGCGCTTTACCTTGGATCTGACGAGCCGTTGATACTGACGCTTCTTCAGGATTAGCTTCAACATAGAATGCAGCGGCTTGGTGACTGTTCTCACCATAGCGCATGTCTTGCTTTTTCTCGAACTGTTGGTTGAAGGTACGAGGGAATTTAGATTCGTTATCGCCTTCTTTATTCTCACCATAGCTAGGAACCATAGTACCGAAGTAATTAGCTATCATGCCATCGTAAGAAGCCGTGTGCTCAAATGCTGCAATCGCAAGGTCAAAACGCGTTGCTTGAGTCAGTGATTTGTCGTTAGCGTCCATTTCAGAAATTACGCGATCGTAATCGTGAGCATTAACGACAATAGCGACGTCTTTATGATTTTTAGCCGCAGAGCGAACCATTGTTGGACCACCGATATCGATGTTCTCAACAGCATCAGCTAGCGTACAGCCTTCTTTTGCTACGGTTTCAGCGAATGGATAAAGGTTAACAACAACAATATCGATTGGGTTGATACCATGCTGTTCCATGATGTCATCATCTTGACCGCGACGACCAAGAACACCACCATGTACCTTAGGATGAAGAGTTTTAACGCGGCCATCCATCATTTCAGGGAAGCCTGTGTAATCAGATACTTCTGTTACAGGGATATTTTTTTCTGCCAGCAGACGAGCTGTGCCGCCAGTAGATAAAATATCAACACCACGTTCAGTCAGTGCTTGAGCAAATTCTACAATACCAGTTTTATCAGATACGCTAATTAGCGCGCGACGGATCGGACGTGGGTTATTCATTGCTACTTTCTTCCTTTAGAATTAAGTTAGGATTTTTGCCAAAAATGAACTTGTTCTGTTTGTCATTCCTAGTAGTAAAGAAAGCAAACAGCAATTGGCCAGTTTTGGGAAATACCCTAATAAAGAGTTAAGCGCGAAACATCACATCAACGTAATGGCGCATATTCTAACTAAAGTTAAACAAAAAAGCTTCCGCAATCGATTGCATTCTCAAAAAAAGATGCCCTTTTTGGTAAAAAGGAATGAAAATGGGAGCAGAAGAAGAGGGATTAGCACGAATGAAAATGTATTTAATTGGTGAGTTGGCAAAACACTGTAATGTAACCAGTGATACATTACGTTTTTATGAAAAAAATGGATTACTCATTCCGTCGGGAAGAAGCAGTAGCGGTTATCGTCTTTATAATGAAGAAAATCTAGCGCAAATTCGTTTTATTTTAAAAGCAAAGCAATTGGGTTTGACTCTTGATGAGATTAAAGAGTTACTTGCGATTCGCTTAGAGGCAACTAAACACAGCTGTGCTGAAGTTAAATCGATCACACAGACTAAGTTAACGATTATAGATGAGAAGATTGCACAACTCACGGATATACGTACCGCATTGAAAAGCATTAATGATGCGTGCTGTGGCCATATTGATGAGGATGCTTCGCATTGCTCAATACTTTCAGCACTGGCGGATTTAGAAGAAAAGAAAGCGTAATTTATTGTAACGGTTTATTAAAGATGTTGATAAAATGGTCGATAGATTAATGTATAAAGAGATGAGTAAAAATTAGGTGAGAGCCAATTAATGGAAAAACAATACGTAATGAAATTGCTTTCCGCCCTGAAAGTTATCGACAGAAAAATCAGTGAACAAGGGAAAGCAGTCATGGAGCTTGATGCTCGCATTAAGCGTATTGAAGCTCAAAACGCTAAGATCGCTAAAATGATTGATAGCGGTGGTACTCAAGGTACGAGTATATCAGGAGCCTCAGTTGATTTAAGTGAACTTGATGATCGCTTGAAAGGCATTGAAGAGAAAACAGCAAAAGCCGTTGAGCTTATTCGCTCAGGAGTTGGCGCTGGTGGTGGTAAGAAACGAGCTTGGCCGCCATAATTGGTAAGAGATTTAAAGCCGATATTACAGAAATGTAGTATCGGTTTTTTTATGCTTATTGATTAGTACAAGACATAGTAGGCTTTATCTTAGATATAAAAAAAGCAGCGTTAATTGCTTAACACTGCTTTGAATTTTTAATAAGACTTGATTAGTTCATGCCGTATTTTTTAAGTTTCTTACGAAGTGTACCACGGTTGATACCCATCATATTTGCTGCTTTTGTTTGGTTGCCGCGAGTATGCTGCATGATCATGTCTAGTAGAGGTTGCTCTACTTCAGCTAATACTAATTCATATAAGTCGTTAACTTCTTGACCGTTTAATTGGCCTAAGTAGTTTTTCAGCGAAGCCTTAACAGAGTCACGTAGTGGCTTCTGAGTAATCTGGTCTTGTGCTGTAACTGTTGTAACTGTTAATGCTTCTGAAGTCATAGATTGATCGAACATATTCTGTTTAGCTCTTCTGTTATTATGATGCAACGTGGTCGAAATAGCTTTCAAGCTGTTGAAGTTGCTGATGGGCATCTTCAATAGCATTAAAGCCGCGGCGGAATTCATTTGCTTGTTCGTGCTCTTTTAAATACCAACCCACATGCTTACGAGCAATGCGAGGGCCTAAAAACTCACCATAAAATAGGTGAAGCGCTTGAACATGACCCAATAAAGTGGCCTTCACTTCTTCAATAGGAAGAGGTGGCATGAATTCGCCCGTTTCTAAATAATGTTGGATTTCTTGAAAAATCCATGGCCTACCTTGTGCAGGACGGCCGATCATTAAAGCGTCTGCGCCGGTGTAATCCAGCACAAAACGAGCCTTTTCCGGTGAGTCAATATCACCGTTTGCTATAACCGGAATCGAAATCGCTTCTTTTACCGCTTTAATGTTGTCGTACTCAGCATCACCTTTGTACATGCAAGCTCTGGTACGCCCATGGAGCGCTAAAGCTTGAATGCCGCATTGTTCTGCCATTTTTGCAACCTGAACACAGTTTCTATTGTCCGGATCCCAGCCTGTACGCGTTTTCAGAGTAACAGGAACATCAACTGCATTCACAACTGCCAATAAGATCTCTTCAATCAAATCTGGGCGTTGTAGGAGCGCTGAGCCTGCAAGCTTCTTATTCACTTTCTTAGCAGGGCATCCCATATTGATATCGATGATTTGCGCACCAGTCTCAACACAGTATCGCGCTGCTTCCGCCATTAACTTAGGATCTGCCCCTGCAATTTGTACCGAGCGAATACCAGATTCACCTTCATGCACCATGCGATTTTGGGACTTAGATGTTTTCCACAGTTTTGGATTAGAAGACATCATTTCGCTTACAGCCATGCCTGCGCCGTAACGCATACACAATTCACGAAAAGGTTTATCAGTCACACCAGCCATAGGAGCAACGATAAGATTGTTCTTTAATGTATATTTACCTATCTGCAAAACATCCACGCACGTTTGTGTCGGCAAGGGCGCGCATTTTACGCATTTTTTCCTCGCCTGAAAAGACCAAATTTTGAGCATTTACAAATTGTTTGTGCAATTTGTTTATATTTCAGTCAATTAGATGGTTTTATGCCTCAAATTTAGTATTGAGGCATTGAAGTTTTTTCTAGGAAGAGTAGGTCTTGGAGGCCGTTACTTCTTAATTCCAGAGATTCTGCACCATTCTTGTTGCTCTGCAATTGCATCAAGAGTGAAGTTATCTGAGTAGTATGAAGCAACACTATCTGCTTGAGTATCGAGCACGCCAGACATAGCTAGTACGCCACCTGGTTTCACATGAGCCGTAATAATACTTGAAAGCTCACGTAAAGGGGCTGCAAGAATATTAGCGACAACCACATCAGCAACTAGGTTTTCAGGTTGGTCTTGAGGAAGGAAAAGCGCTAGTTGATCAGCAACACCATTGCGAGTGGCATTGTCTTTTGATGCAGTGATCGCTTGAGGATCAATGTCGATCCCAACAACTTTCGCTGCACCTAATTTGATCGCTGCGATCGCTAAGATGCCAGAACCACAACCGAAGTCGATAACTGTTTTACCAGTAAGATCGATGCTTTCTAGCCATTCAAGACAAAGTGCGGTTGTTGCGTGCGTACCTGTACCGAATGCAAGGCCAGGATCAAGCATTACGTTGATAGCGTCAGGTTCTGGGATTTCACGCCAGCTTGGGCAAATCCATAAGCGTTCGCCAAATTTCATTGGGTGGAAGTTGTCCATCCATTCGCGTTCCCAATCTTTATCTTCAAGTTGCTCTACTTTGTAAGCAAAATTGTCATCAAGAATGGTGCTTGCTTTCAATTGTGTAATGACTAAATCCATGTCGGTTTCTGCATCATAAAGAGCAACAATGTCTGTTTCACCCCATAAACGAGTCTCTCCAGGAAGAGGTTCAAAGATAGGGCTATCTTTAGCATCTAAAAATGTAACAGAAAGTGCACCAGTTTCTTCTACTAGCATATCGCTGATGAGTTCAGCATTTTCCGATGTTGCATTTAGTTTTACTTGAATCCAAGGCATGGGGATCACTTTATTTAGTTGAAAATATCGGCGAATTTTATCATAGAAAAAGGCCGTGAGTGTAATCACTCACGGCCTTTATTTATTTCTTAGCTTAAAGAATGAAAATTATGCCTTATTGAAGACCTAATTTTTTCTCAAGATAATGAATATTCGCACCGCCGTGTTGGAAGTTTTCATCATTCATAATATCTAAGTGTAAAGAGATATTAGTATTAATGCCTTCAACAATCATTTCGCTTAATGCGTTCTTCATACGAGCTATAGCAACATCACGGTTCTCACCGTAAGTAATTAGCTTACCGATCATTGAGTCGTAATGTGGTGGTACTGTGTAGCCGGTATAAATATGAGATTCCCAACGAACGCCCATGCCACCAGGTGCATGAAAACGTGTAATCTTACCTGGTGAAGGTAGGAAACGAACAGGATCTTCAGCATTTATACGACACTCAATAGAGTGGCCACGTAGCTTGATATCATCTTGAGTGAAAGAAAGAGGTTGACCTGCAGCAATGCGCAGTTGCTCTTTGATTAAGTCGATACCCGTTACCATTTCAGTAATCGTGTGCTCAACTTGAATACGTGTATTCATCTCAATGAAGTAGAATTCACCATTTTCGTATAGGAATTCAAAAGTACCAGCACCACGATAAGCGATATCAACACAAGCTCGCGTACAACGCTCACCGATGTATTTACGCATCTCTTCAGTGATACCTGGAGCCGGAGCTTCTTCAACCACTTTTTGGTGACGACGTTGCATAGAACAATCACGTTCACCAAGGTGTATTGCGTTGCCTTGACCGTCAGCAATGATTTGTACTTCAATGTGGCGAGGGTTTTCAAGGAATTTCTCCATGTAAACCGTACCATCACCAAAACACGCAGTCGCTTCAGCACGAGTCATTGCAATCGCTTCAATAAGGTCTTTTTCTGCACGAACAACACGCATACCACGACCACCGCCACCGCTAGAGGCTTTGATGATAATTGGGTAGCCGATACGTTTAGCAAATGATTTATTTTTTGCTTCATCGTTATCTAACGGGCCGTCAGAACCAGGTACACAAGGTACACCGGCTTTTTTCATTGAGCTGATCGCAGACACTTTGTCACCCATCATACGGATAGTTTCCGCTTTTGGACCAACAAAGATGAAGCCTGAACGTTCAACTTGCTCTGCAAAATCAGCATTTTCAGCTAAGAAACCGTAACCTGGGTGAACAGCAACAGCCCCTGTTACTTCTGCCGCGCTGATGATTCGAGGGATGTTTAAGTAGCTGTCAGCACTGCGAGCTGGGCCAATACAGATTGTTTCATCTGCAAGCAATACGTGTTTTAAATCACGGTCAGCAGTAGAGTGAACAGCAACAGTTTTAATGCCAAGTTCTTTACATGCTCGCAAGATTCGTAGTGCAATTTCACCACGGTTTGCAATAACTAATTTATCTAACATAGCAGCCTCTATTATTCGATGATAACAAGAGGTTGATCAAACTCAACCGGGTTACCGTCTTCAGCTAGAATCGCGGTAACAACACCCGATTTATCTGCTTCGATTTGGTTCATCATTTTCATTGCTTCAACGATACAAAGAGTATCACCAGCAGTGACTTGTTGACCAACTTTAACAAATGGTTTTGCATCCGGGCTAGAAGCACCGTAGAAAGTACCAACCATTGGAGAACGCACTTTGTGACCTGCGACTTCTGTAGGAGTCTCTACCACTGGAGCGGCAACAGGTAGTGCCGCTGGAGCAGCAACAGGAGCGACTGGCGCTGGGTATGGTTGCATTGGTGCTAATTGAGCCATAGGGGCAACAGCACGGCTGATGCGTACTGATTCTTCACCTTCAGAGATCTCAAGTTCAGCAATGCCAGATTCTTCAACTAGTTCAATTAGTTTTTTAATTTTGCGGATATCCATTGTGTCATCTCTTCTGTTTTATATTCAGTGATTAATTTGAACGCAGGCGTTTTATCGCTGCATTCAAAGCAAATTCGTAGCCATCTGCGCCTAACCCACAAATCACGCCTACGGCTTTATCGGAAAGATAAGAGTGGTGGCGGAAAGGTTCGCGAGCATGGACATTAGATAAATGTACTTCGATAAAAGGAATATCAACACCAAGCAATGCGTCACGTAAAGCGACACTCGTATGAGTAAACGCTGCTGGATTGATAATAATGAAATCAATACGTTGATATGCATTATGAATAGCTTCGATCAGCTCATATTCACGATTAGATTGTAAATGCTCAAGTTCAACATTCAATGCATTCGCTTGAACGGTAAGAGTATTGACAATTTGTTCTAAATTTTGACTGCCATAATGTGCAGGCTCTCGAAGACCTAATAGATTAAGGTTCGGGCCATTGAGAACTAAAATTCGCGATTGAGTAGACATTGTGATGCTAAATTCCTTGTTTTTACAGTTAAAGTAAAAAAAGCACATCTTTTATATTAGATTCGATGAACTTTTGCAATTTTTGTCTTGCGAATGCTCATAAAAAGCAATTATAGACAATATCACAGCAAATCGCAGCAAAATACTGGTCTTATCAGCTCTAAGTTTCATTTGTTGTTCAAAAAATAAAACGCATTTTGGCTTGAATTTGACAATTAGAATCTAATCGAATGGTTAAGTTCTGTTGTTTTATCTGTTAATTAACAAATACTTCTAACTTGTGGAACAATTATACAGTTTTTGATTTCGTTTATTCATCAGAAATTCTTTTGGAAGAAATTGTTATGTCAATTTGAGCTAGAAGTCACAAGAAAAAAGCCACTATTATGTTTAATAGTGGCTTTTTTACTAAGCTGAGTTTTTACTCTACGAGAGAATTTTCATTGTTCTATTTAGGCAATTTTTCTTTGCTCTTCAATGAGTTTATCAACCACACTTGGGTCCGCCAATGTAGAAGTATCTCCTAGATTAGAGGTGTCTCCCGTTGCTATCTTACGAAGAATACGACGCATGATTTTTCCTGAACGAGTTTTAGGCAGCGAATCTGTCCAGTGTAAAAAATCAGGTGTAGCGATAGGTCCAATTTCTTTTCTCACCCAATCTTTGACTTCTTTATGAAGTTCCGCACTTGGGTATTCACCCGAATTTAGGGTGATGTATGCGTAAATCGCTTGGCCTTTAATATCATGTGGAACACCAACAATTGCTGCTTCTGCGATTTTACTGAAAGAAACGAGCGCGGATTCAACTTCCGCGGTGCCCATTCGATGACCCGAAACATTTAATACGTCATCAACACGGCCAGTGATCCAATAATACCCATCTTCATCACGTCGAGCGCCATCGCTGGTAAAATACATCCCTTTAAAGGTTGAGAAGTACGTTTGTTCAAAGCGGTCATGATCACCGTAGATGGTGCGCATTTGCCCCGGCCATGAATCGGTAATCACGAGATTTCCATCGGCAGCACCTTCAATAAGGTTACCCATGTTATCAACCAAAGCAGGTTGAACACCAAAGAATGGACGAGTTGCTGACCCCGGTTTTAATGCGGTTGCACCAGGAAGAGGAGAGATTAAGATCCCACCCGTTTCGGTTTGCCACCATGTATCAACGATTGGGCAGCGAGCATCACCAATGGTGTTGTAATACCATTCCCATGCTTCAGGGTTGATTGGTTCGCCGACGGATCCCATCACGCGTAATGAGGATCTTGAGGTTCCTTCTACTGCGTCATTACCGTGAGCCATGAGTGCTCGAATGGCTGTTGGTGCAGTATAAAGAATATTTACGTTGTGCTTATCGACCACTTCACTCATGCGGCTAGTGCTTGGGTAGTTTGGCACACCTTCAAACAGAATGGTTTTTGCGCCATTAGCGAGAGGTCCGTAGATTAAATAAGTATGGCCAGTGATCCAACCTACATCAGCGGTACACCAGAAGACTTCACCTTCTTGGTAATCAAAGATGTATTTGAAGGTCATTGCTGCATAAACAAGGTAGCCGCCAGTGGTGTGTAATACACCTTTTGGTTTACCTGTTGAGCCTGAGGTGTAAAGAATGAAAAGAGGATCTTCTGCATTCATTGCTTCTGGTTCACAATGGGCAGACGCAACCGCTGTTGCTTGATGCCACCATACATCACGATCTTCAGTCCACTCAATGTCATTACCAGTACGTTGGAATACAACCACTTTTTCAATGGTTGTGACTTCAGGGTTATTTAATGCATCGTCGACGTTTTTCTTTAGAGGTACGGTACGACCGCCACGAACGCCTTCATCGGCGGTGATCACGACTTTCGCATCGGAATCAACAATTCGACCTGCCAATGCTTCTGGTGAGAACCCACCAAAAACAACCGTGTGAACTGCACCAATACGAGTACAAGCAAGCATTGCAACGGCTGCTTCAGCAACCATTGGCATATAAATGCACACGACATCGCCTTTACGAACGCCTTGACTCTTAAGTGCGTTTGAGAATTTACACACTTGTTCGTGAAGTTCGTTGAAGGTAATTGACGCATCATCTTGTGGATCATCGCCTTCCCAAATAATAGCGACTTCATCGCCACGAGTGGCAAGATGGCGATCAATGCAGTTTGCAGAGACATTGAGTTTGCCATCTTCAAACCATTTAATGTCTACGTGGCCAGTATCAAAAGAGGTATTTTTTACTTTAGTGTAAGGAGTCATCCAATCGACTATTTGTCCATGCTCACGCCAGAAACCTTCAGGGTTAATAACGGATTGCTGGTACATTTCACGGTATTTATCTTCATCGGCATGTGCATTGTTGGCGATGTCTTGATTGACTGGGTATACGTGAATGTCACTCATGTTGGTTCTCCTTGTGAATACAGCAAATATCCAGATTAGTATGTCGCTGAATTTATGGCAGTGCCTTCATTGGCTCTGCTCTTTTATTAGTAGGGTTGATATTACTTTCTGCTAGAAATGTGTTTTCAACAATTAGACTTTAGTCAGAGAAAGAAAGGTTTACTGAATTTTTGACCAGATAAGAGTTGGTTTTTGAGAGGCAGATCAGTAACTGTGAGCATTTCTTATTTTAGGTAGATCGGGAAAATCTCCATAAGTTAAGCGCACATAAATAAGAGCAGCAGCAATGGCATCCTCAAGGGCATCATGGCGTTCGGCCTGTGGTAGGTCTAAATGTCGAGAAATCGCTTCAATGCTTAAATCGTAATACGCATTAGGTAATAGTCTTTCTAATTTGTGATGATAAAGATGACTCACTTCAATAAGTCGGTTTGGTAGGGGGTGAGTGAAGTGACGTAGGCAGACGCGATCTAAAATCTTCTTATCATAGCGAATGTGGTACCCAACAATTGGGCAGCGTCCAATAAATTTAATGAGTAGCTCAAGGGCCTCTTTTTCTGATATCCCGTGAGTTAAATCTTGGTGTCTTAATTGATGTATTTTAACTGAATCAGAAGTCAGGCTCTGTGGAGGTCTTAATTTTAGATGAAGGGTCTGGCTTGTGAGTACTCGATTATTTTTTATTTTGATAGCAGCAATTGAGACCAATTCGGCATGATTCGGGTCAAGGCTAGTGGTTTCACAATCTATAGAAACCAACTCATCTCCAGAGTAAGGAGTAAATAACTCACGATGTGGATGAGTTCGTAATTTATAGTGCCACCAGCAGCGTTGTAGTCGATTCATTATTATTAATCCCTGATCTGATAATGATAACCAAGCCATTCTTTGAATTTTTTAACGATGTGTAAACTGTGGCGCAATAAATCCCGTTCAGTTCTATCAAGTTGTTCTATGTGAATATGATTAGTGAGTTGAGCTGTTTTCTCTTGTAATTGATGACGTAAGCGCCATTTGAAAAATAGCTTTAAGGCTTCACTTAAATTATCTGCTGTCGATGGTTCGAGTACTTTACGTTGGCATAATTCGTCAATACGTTGGAAAGTGTTGGTTTTATCAATCCCTTGCTCTAGTGACAATGTTCGGATCCCGTGAACAATGGGAAAAATAGCGCCTTGCTTGATATCAATCCCTTCTTTTTTATTTTTTATATTGCCAAACAAAGTCAATGGAACGGTAAATTGAAGAGCGGGACGAATAAAAAAACTGAGGATGAGATCATTATCGTTGAGTTTATTCGTTATGCATTGCTTTAAGGGGGTAAGTAACTCGCGATTACCTGCAATGGCTTGAGCATCAGAAAAAATAGCTAAATTCATCATGTTATTGCCGTTATGTTCAGTGCATATTTTTTCAATATAATGTAGCCATTCTCCCTCTGTTTTTACCCAATGAGGATTACTTACCATTATGTTTCCTTTGCATAATGGGTAACCTAATTGTTGTAGTGTTTGGGTTAACTTTTTCATCAACGTATGAACATTGGGCCATTCAACGTTATCTTCAATGATTAAGGCATTGTCTTGATCTGTTTTTAGGACTTGTTCTCCTCGACCTTCAGAGCCCATGACAATGAAGCAGCAATGATTATGTAAGCTTTTAGGCACAATCAAACTGAATGCTTTTTCAATGATTTGTTCATTAACGGTTGAGATTAACTCCATAATAAATCGAGTTCGAATACCATTATTAATTAAAGTTTCAATGAGTTGCGTTTGACTGTTGGCTGCTATTGCGAGCTCTTCAATGCTTTGTGCTCTAGCGATCCGTAACGTAAGGACATGGGAGTGTGTTGAAAAAAGACTCAAGACTTGTGTCATATCTAACATGCCAATGAGTTGATTATTTTCGAGAACAGCAACGCGTTTTACTCGATGTCGAGTCATTAACGTCATGGCGTTAAAGAGGTAGTCATCCTTATGAACATGAACAATAGGATAAGTTGCTATTGGTCCCGCGGGCTGATTAGGGTTAAGCCCATCAAGCATTAAGGCGTGCAATAAGTCGGTTCGAGTAATAATGCCAAAAGGTAAGTGGTTGCTGGTTGCTTGATGTCGTTTGTCGTATTGATTCAACTCTACAAATAAAGCGTCTGCATTATTTTCTTTGAGTAAATGCGTGACGTGTTTTAATGACGTATTTCCATCGACAACGAGGCACTCTTGAATCGTATCATCATCCACTTTGGTGAGTATAAATTCGGCGAGGTTTTGTTGTTGGTGAGCTTGTGTAATTAATGCTTTTCGTTTGGCTAAACTGTTATTGAAATAGGCAGAAAAGGCATGATTATTTTTATATAAAGAGAGAAAAACAGAGCTAGGAAGAAGATGACATAATGTATCTTCGATTGCGTGATAGGTGTGTTTGGCGGAACCTTCAAATTGAGATCGAATATCAAAAAGATCATCATGGGTATAATGCGCGTAGATTTCTCCATTGCTATTTGAACGCTCTTCAACAACTCCCTTTATGATGATGAAGACATTTTCAGGCTCTTGCCCTTCATGCAGTAATGTATCTCCCGTTCGGAAATAGGCAATATCGACATGACGGGTTAATTGCTCTTGCTCTTGAGTTGTTAGAGTATTGAATGGAGCAATTGAGAAATTGAGTTCACTTGGCATAGCTCCATCCTTACCTTGGTTAGTGTGCTTATTTTCACTATAAATCACTAAATAATGAAGACGACTTTAGTCTAGGTCTCTTATTTATTGATTAAAAATTGAAGCCGAAGTCACATTTTAAAAGGTGCAGTTTTCATCTGTTCTGTTTTCCCTTTTTATAAATCAATACGATGCCATAATGTCCGCCTCTTTTTATTTCCTTTTGGACATTGTCATGTTTCGCGTATCTCCCTTTGCTTGGATCTCTCAATATTTTGGTGGATTCTTTTTTGCCTACGGCGTGTATTTACCTTTTTGGGCGTTGTGGTTTGAAGATCAGGGGGTATCTGCTGGAGATATCGGCGTTTTAATTGGTTTAGGTTTTGCGACGCGTTGTGTTGCGAATTTAGTGATTACCCCTCGTTTACATAAAGTGGAATATTTAATCCCTGCATTACGAGTATTGACGCTCGCCTCCTTAGTTGCGCTCGGTTTGTTTTTAATTAATGGCGGTAATTTCTGGTGGATGGCATTTGTCACCGTATTATTTAATTTGTCATGCGGGCCAGCCGTTCCATTGTCAGATGCGATGACAAATTACTACGCAAAAAATAATTTATTGGATTATGGTCGAACGCGTTTATGGGGGTCTGTGAGTTTTATTGTGGGATCGACGGTTGTTGGTTATCTAGTCTCTGGCTTTGGTACGGATATGATAGTTTATACTGCGATAGCTGGGATATTAGCGGCACTATTCTTAGTGATGCGAAATCCAAATCCTATGCCGGTTTCGGTAGCTGAAGAAGATCAAACTCGACCAAAATTACTTTCACTGTTAAGTGAAACGCCAGTCTTAAAATTTATTATTTTAGTGTCACTAATCCAAGGCAGTCATGCTGCGTATTACAGTTTCAGCTCTATTTATTGGAAAGAATCAGGCTATCAAGAAAGTACGATTGGCTACTTATGGAGCTTGGGTGTGGTCGCTGAAGTGATGATATTCGCGTTCAGTAAACAATTGTTTGCGGGCTGGAAAATATCAACCTTATTTAAAGTGGCAGCAGTAGGGGTAATGGTTCGTTGGGGTCTGACCGCGGCTACCACTGATTTAGTTGCCTTAGTATTTGTTCAAGCATTGCATGGTGTTACTTTTGCAATGGCGCATTTAGCGGCGATTCAATACATTCAAAAATTCCCTCAAAACAAGATGATCCCACTGCAAGCCCTGTATAACGCAATTCCTTTGGGTGCGTTTATTGCCTTAATGACGACATTAAGTGGTTGGGGTTATGAAGCGTGGGGCGCGAATATTTTCTGGATAATGGCGGCAATGGGTATTTTTGCTCTGATGATTAAACTGGATAAAGTAAAAGATAAATAGGCCCTAATCACATTTGTTGGCTTGGTTAAAAACGAAGCAATAATAAAACGCTAGAATGGTGCTACAGAGTATTTGTACCTTTCTAGCGTTTTTTTTAAATAAAAAATCTAGTTTGGTATCACTAAGGATGAGTGATGACACAAGGATGGATTGTAGTGCCAGTTTCGCTGGCTTATTTAGGGTTACTATTTTTAATTGCTTGGTATGGTGATCGCCAAAAAGGGTGGCTTGCACGTTATCGGCCATGGATTTACAGCCTTTCTATTGCCGTTTATTGCACCTCTTGGACCTTTTATGGCACCGTAGGCCAAGCCACCAATAACCCGTGGGCTTTCCTTCCTATTTATCTTGCCCCCATTCTTGTTTTTGTTTTTGCATGGCGTTTTTTAGCCCGAATTATTCTGATTGCAAAGCGAGAGCACATTACGTCCATTGCCGATTTTATTGCGGCTCGTTACGGTAAATCTCAAGGCTTGGCCGGTGTTATTACGGTCATTGCGGTGATTGGTATTCTTCCTTATATAGCGTTGCAATTACGAGGGATAACCATGGGGCTTGATCTTGTTGCCCCTAATTTAGCGCAAGATTTAGGGTATCAAGATGGTCATATCTCTTGGTTTGTTGGTGGCGCGCTCGCTATTTTTACCATCCTATTTGGGACTCGACATATAGATACGACGGAGCATCATCGAGGTTTGATGATGGCTGTTGCATTTGAATCCATCGTTAAGCTTGTTGCCTTTCTTTCGGTTGGCGGTTTCATTTTATATTTGGCGTATTCAGATCCGAATGTTGATTTGATTACCGTAGCAAAAGAAACCTACCAATCGCCTAATTTAATAACGTTACTGTTCCATACTTTATTAACAATGGCGGCAATTATTTGTTTGCCTCGTCAGTTCCACACAACGGTGGTGGAGAACGAACAAGCGCAAGATTTACGAACCGCTCGTTGGGTATTTCCTCTCTATTTATTCTTGATGGGTTTATTTGTTTTACCTATTTCATGGGCGGGTCAGGCATTACTTGCTGGTGGTGTGAGCGATGCATTTGTTATTAGTGTGCCATTATCGATTGGTGCCGAGCATATGGCGCTGCTGGCTTTTGTCGGGGGAACGTCTGCGGCAAGTGGTATGGTTATTGTCTCGACGATTGCGCTTGCTATCATGGTTTCAAATGATCTCGTATTGCCTTTGTTATTACGCCGGGTAAAAACAAACGCTCGTACATTTGGGCATTTTTCTAAGTTATTAGTGACGATTCGACGCTTGTTGATAGTATTATTATTAGCGGGTGCGTGGGGATTTTATCAAGCGTTAGATTCAATAGATTCCCTCTCTGTTATTGGATTATTAGCGTTTGCAGCGATAGCTCAATTTGCACCGGCGCTTATTGGTGGTTTGTATTGGAGACAAGGAAATAAAAAAGGGGTCTATGCAGGATTAGCGATTGGCTTTGTAGTGTGGCTAATTACCTTAATGAGTCAAACTCAAATGCTAGCAGGCAGTGCAGAAGATAACTTTTTATTGTGGATAATTACACCTCCAGAGTGGTTACAACAATTGGATGTAAAAACGTCTGATTGGGGGATGATGTTGAGTCTAGGTTTAAATGCCGTGTTATTTATTCTTGTTTCTTCGGTTACACGAGCATCGCTAAGTGAACGCTTACAAGCCGCGGCTTTTGTTGGTGCTCCATTGCCTGAAAGTGAGGACGTAAGCGTATACCAAACTCGCGTGACGGTTGCCGAACTTGAAATGTTGGCTTCTCGTTTTGTTGGTAGAAAAAGAGCAAGAAAAGCGTTTCGTCAGTTTGCAGAACAGCATGATGAAGAATTACTGCCACAGCAACAAGCCACCTCTCAATTAATTAGGCACACGGAACGTGTTCTTGCTGGAGTTTTTGGTGCTTCCTCTTCTCGGTTGGTATTAACCTCTGCATTGCGAGGGAGAAATATGCAATTGGAAGAAGTTGCGACCATCGTAGATGAAGCGTCGGAGCTTTATGATTTTAGTCGAGGCTTATTACAAGGAGCAATTGAGCACATAAGCCAAGGTATTGCAGTGGTTGATAAACAGATGAAGTTGGTCGCATGGAACCAACGTTATTTGGAATTATTTACATTTCCGGTAGGACTTATTCAAGTTGGTCGACCGATTGCGGATGTAATTCGTCATAATGCAGAGCAAGGATTGTGTGGCCCGGGGGATCCTGAAATACACGTTCAACGACGAGTAGAGCATTTAGAAAGAGGAACGCGTCATGTTTCTTCACGGATCAGAGCGGATGGGCAGGTGATTGAGGTACAAGGAAATCCGATGCCGAATGGCGGTTTTGTGATGAGTTTTACCGATATTACCGTTTTTAGACAGGCAGAAAAAGCATTAAAAGAAACCAATGAAAGTCTAGAGTTTCGAGTGCATGAACGAACCAAAGAATTAGAAAAATTGAATCAGCGATTGGTGGGTGCTACCCAAAGTGCTGAAAAAGCCTCGCATTCAAAAACACGATTATTAGCGGCAGTGAGCCACGATTTAATGCAACCCTTGAATGCTGCCCGTTTGTTTGCCTCTTCATTAAGTGAAGTGGCTAAAGATGGTGAGACAAAGAAAATATCAGGGCATATTGAAAGTGCATTAGGGGCGGCAGAAGAGTTAATAGGTGATTTATTGGATATTTCTCGTTTAGAAGCGGGTAAGTTAGAAACCAATGTTCACGGCTTTTCGCTCCACCATATGCTCTCTAATTTAGAGGCTGAATTTGGTGCTCTAGCGAAACAACAAGGGATTGATTTTTCGGTGATTCATTCTGATGTGGTGGTGGAATCCGATCCAAAATTATTACGTCGAGTATTACAGAATTTCTTAACCAACGCCTTTCGATATAACCCTCAAGGAAAAGTGGTTCTTGGTGCCAGAAGAGTCGAAGGTAAAATTCGTCTTGATGTATGGGACAGCGGCATTGGTATTGCAGAAGAGAAACAACAAGCTATTTTTGAAGAGTTTACTCGTGTCGATCAGGGACGAGCTGATCAAGGGTTAGGCTTGGGATTAGCGATAGCTAGAGGGATCTCTCATGTACTTGGTCATACCATTTCTTTACGTTCATGGGTCAATAAAGGCTCGGTGTTTTCTGTCACATTGGAGCGTGGTGTGGCGCTTGAAAGCGATACGCCTACCATAACCCAAAAGCCGGAATTACCATTAAGTTCGGTTCGCGTGTTGTGTGTGGACAATGAACCAGACATTTTAATTGGCATGGAATCACTACTTGAACGTTGGGGTTGTGAAGTAAAAACAGCGACAGACTTAATGGGAAGTTTACGTTGTTTAGAAGACGATTGGGTACCCGATGTCATCTTCTCAGATTACCGATTGGATAACGACAGAACGGGCTTAGAAGTATTACAACAATGCCGCTTACGTTTAGGTAATAACTTTGAAGGGGTGATGATCAGCGCAGATAAAACTGAGGATTTACTAGAAAGTATTAAAAGTAATGGTTTTGGTTTTATTGCAAAGCCAGTCAAACCGTTAAAATTAAGGTCTGTGTTAAATCGCCACACTACCTCAGTGGTTTAGGACTCATCATAAAAGAAGGGAGCTAGCATAACTAACTCCCTTTTCATATCAGCCAAATTATTTTTCTGACGTTACTCTGGTTCTATTAAACTGAACATTATCAGATTAATGGTCGTGAGCTTCACCCGCACCTTTAGGGTAACGAATAGATTCCACTAAATCTTGTACATCTTGTGGTACTTCAGCCGTTACTTTATTTACTGCAATCGAGACTATGAAGTTCAGACACATACCTAGCGTACCGATCCCTTCAGGGCTGATACCAAACCACCAGTTATCAGGTGTACTTGCTGCGGGGTTAATGAATTTAAAGTAAACAATATAAGCGGTAGTGAATACGACACCTGAAACCATACCTGCAATCGCCCCTTCTTTATTCATCTTCTTATAGAAAATACCTAAGATAATAGCAGGGAAGAAGGACGCTGCGGCTAAACCGAAGGAGAACGCGACCACCTGTGCTACAAAGCCCGGAGGATTAATCCCTAAGTAACCAGCACCAACGATGGCAACAATCGCAGCAAGTCGGGCGGCGAGCAATTCCTGCTTATCTGTCATATTTGGCTTAAAGCCTTTTTTCAATAAATCATGAGAGATAGAGGTCGATATTACCAGTAGTAGACCAGCAGCGGTTGATAATGCAGCGGCTAAGCCACCGGCAGCCAACAGTGCAACAACCCAGTTTGGTAAATTTGCTAGTTCAGGTGATGCTAGAACGATGATATCTCGGTTGATGTCCATTTCATTACGTTCATCACCAGAATAGAACATTTTTCCATCGCCATTTTTATCTTCCCAACCGACTAGACCCGTGTCTTCCCAGTTTTTATACCAACTCGGAGCATCAGCCGCTGCAACCCCCTGGTTGTCGGTTCCATTAATGGTTTCAATCATATTTACACGAGCAAACGCGGCAACCGCAGGTGCTGTGGTGTATAGGAATGAGATAAACAGTAATGCCCAACCCGCAGAAATACGTGCATCTTTAACGCGAGGAACCGTGAAGAAGCGAATAATTACATGAGGTAGACCCGCAGTACCAACCATAAGAGCGGCACAGATAAAGAAGACATCAACCATGCTCTTAGAGCCATCGGTATATGGCGTAAAGCCAAGTTCAGTTGTTAATCCATCGAGTTTATCCAGTAGATATACCTCTGATCCTGTCACAGTGGAGCCCATGCCAAGTTGAGGGAAAACATTATCTGTCATCATGATAGAGGTGAAAACCGCAGGAACAAGAAAGGCGAAAATGAGGACACAGAATTGAGCAACCTGCGTATAAGTGATGCCTTTCATGCCACCGAGTACCGCATAGAAAAATACGATACCCATACCAATGATGATGCCAACGTTAATATCAACTTCTAAGAATCGAGAGAATACAACGCCCACACCACGCATTTGTCCTGCCACATAAGTGAAAGAAACAAAGATGGCACAGAAAACAGCAACCATACGAGCGGTACGCGAGTAATAACGCTCACCGATAAAATCTGGCACAGTAAACTTACCAAATTTACGTAAATAAGGTGCAAGACATAAGGCTAAAAGAACATACCCGCCTGTCCAACCCATAAGATAAACGGCACCATCATAACCAACAAAAGAAATGATACCTGCCATAGAGATAAACGACGCTGCCGACATCCAGTCTGCTGCGGTTGCCATGCCGTTGGCAATAGGATGAACCCCACCGCCAGCCACATAAAATTCACTGGTTGAGCCAGCTCTTGCCCATATCGCAATACCGATATAAAGGGTAAAAGTAATACCTACTAATATAAACGTCCAAGTTTGGATATCCATGCTAATTCCTCTAGTCTTCTTGTACGTTGTATTTTTTATCTAATGAGTTCATTCGAACTACATAAATAAATATTAGGGCAACAAAGGTATAGATAGCGCCTTGTTGAGCAAACCAGAAACCTAATTTAAAGCCACCGATTTGAATTGCATTTAGTGGTTCAACAAACAAGATGCCTGCACCAAATGAGACTGCGAACCAGATGAAAAGTAATCCACCCATGATCCTTAGATTTTCCTTCCAATAGGCTTGTGCTTGTTCTTTTGTTTCGAACGCCATAGCCAGCTCCTTTTTAATGTTAATAATATGTAACCAAAAAGAGATTAGCAGTGAGAAAGAAAGAAAGCAGTGCAACTTTAGTCGAGCAGATAAAGAAAAACGCCCAAAATATGAGCGTTTTATGTGAGGTGGGTTGTGATTTTTCGTGTTAAATTTATGTTAATCAATACCAAGGTCTAAGAGGTATTATCTTGGATAAGTGATTAAAAATAGAAATCTTTAATTCCAAGTAGCAGGTTATTTACGGCAACGGCGGCTAAAATTAGCCCCATTACACGGCTAATGATAGCTGCGCCAACATTTCCTATTATTTTATGAATAAAGGTAGCCCCAAGTAGAAGGCATAAAGTAATGATGAGCACAACAATCATGACCGCTGCAGTCACTGATTGGTCTAAAAAGGAATATCGAGAATTATCCGTTAGCATCACAATTGCCATCATTGCGCCTGGAGAAGCAATGGAGGGAATCGCTAAAGGGTAAACCGCTAAATCTGCGAGATCTGAATGACTAATTTCTTCACTCATTTTTTGCTCTTGTTCGGGTTTACTCTCACCAAAAATCATTGTTAAGGCAAAGATGAGAAGAACCAATCCCCCTGCAACTTGAAACGCGGGTAATGGAATCTGCATCGCTTCTAATAGTAATTGACCAATAACGAGGAAAAATAACAGGACAGAGGTGGCAATAGCAACGGCTTTTAAAGCAACAACTTTACGTTGCTTAGCCGATAGATGTTGAGTTTGTGAAAGATAGACGGGTACAGAACCAATAGGATCAATAACAGCCCAAAGAACAACGAATTGAGTAACGAGGATGCTTATCATGAACTCTCCCAGAGTTAGGTTAAACAGAGGGATAAAATGAACGGGTAATATACCTTAATTTATAGACCAGTATGTTATATCAAAGTTAACTTTCAGTTTGTTGCAATAGAATAACGGCTTGGGTTCTATTTTTTACCCCTAACTTTCTAAAAATGGCTGTCATGTGCGCTTTTATTGTGGCTTCAGATACATCTAAGTCATAAGCAATTTGTTTATTAAGCAACCCATCAGAAAGCATTCCGAGAACTTTGTATTGCTGCGGAGTAAGGCTCGTAATTTTGGTGGCTAAATCGTCGCAGGCTTGTGAGTTTTTAATCGAACCTGCGGGGAAGTAAGAATCTCCGGCTAAAATCTGATTGAGTGCAGAGATCAAGGTTCGCATATCACTTGATTTAGGGATGAAACCAAAGGCACCATGGCTTTTTACTTGTGAGACAATACTGGCTTCTTCACTTGCTGATACTACAACAATAGGTAAATCAGGGTATTGAGAGCGAAGATGAATTAATCCTGACATCCCATTACTTCCTGGCATTTTTAAATCTAATAGAAGTAAATCTGGATCGGGCTCTTTTTCTAATACCTTAAGTAAGGCTTCAAGTGAATCAGCTTCAAGTAGATTTGCACCGCTGATCGCCATATGAATGGATTGAAAAAGTGCATTGCGAAATAAGGGATGATCATCCGCAATAATAATGGTGTAGTTATCGTCCATGGCTACAATGTTCCTTATAAGTTGTTCAATAAAATTAACATCTAACCGCCTTTTGAGCAATTTTTAGACGCTAAAGTCTGCGCTGTATCTCTAACTCATTTCTTGTTTTCATTAAATAAGATCAGATCTCGAGATCTTAATATTTAAAACGAATTAATTTCTAACTCTAGACAATTAATTAAAACGAAACTAAACTACTTTCAAATCGAAACTTATTGAGTTTTTTATGTCGAAGAGAAACACAAAACAACGCCGTCATATGATCCTATCTTTATTAATAGAGAAAGGAGAAATTACAGTTGAAGAGCTTTCTGAGCTCTTTGATATCTCAGAAGTAACTATTCGTAAAGATCTAACAGAGTTAGAGAAGAATGGTTTACTAATGCGTAAGTATGGCGGAGCAGTGCTAATGCCTTCGAATATTATTCAAGAAGACAACTGCGAAGAAGTTTCGAATCGAAAGTTATCTCTGGCGATTTCAGCGGTTGAATTCATTAAAGATCATAACAGGATTATTATTGATAGTGGCAGTACAACTGCGGCATTGATCAACCAACTGTCGAAGAAAAATGGATTGGTCGTCATGACTAATTCACTGCCCGTCGCCAATGCGTTGCAAGAAATTGAAAACGAACCCACGTTATTAATGACAGGGGGAACATGGGACAGTCATTCTGACTCATTTCAAGGTCAAGTGGCCGAGTCAGTATTAAGATCCTATGATTTTGATCAGTTGTTCATTGGTGCAGATGGTATTGACTTAGAGCGTGGAACCACGACCTTCAATGAACTGGTGGGATTAAGTCGAGTGATGTCTGAAGTCGCTCGTGAAGTTATTTTAATGGTTGAATCAGAAAAAATTGGTCGAAAAATTCCCAATGTAGAATTGCCATGGGACAGCATTGACGTGTTGATTACCAATAATGATTTAAGCCAAGAACACCAACAAAAAATTGAGTCACATAACGTACGAGTCATTAGAGCTCAGTGATTTAATTCTTCAATAAAGAATATCAATAATGAGCTTTTTGTTGCCCGCTCATTATCTAGACCAATCGCATTATGAAGATTGGTACCACTAAATTTAAAAATAGAATAATGGAGTATTGCCATGTGTGGGATCGTAGGTGCTGTTGCACAAAGAGATGTAGCTGAAATATTAGTTGAAGGATTACGCCGTTTAGAATACCGCGGTTATGACTCAGCTGGTGTTGCGGTTGTTGATGCGGACTGTAATTACACTCGACTACGTCGTTTGGGTAAGGTTAAAGAATTAGCGGATGCAGTCAATGAATCACACGTGGTCGGTGGTACTGGTATCGCTCATACTCGTTGGGCAACGCATGGCGAACCTTCTGAAATTAATGCTCACCCACACGTTTCTGGTGATATTACGATTGTTCACAATGGCATTATTGAAAATCACGAATCATTACGTGCGCTATTAAAAGAGCGCGGTTATGTGTTTGAATCTCAAACAGATACCGAGGTTATTGCACACTTAGTTGAGTGGGAATTACGAACGTCGGATTCTTTGATTGAAGCGGTACAAAAAACAGCGATTCAACTTGATGGTGCGTACGGTACTGTTGCAATGGATCGTCGTGATCCTGAGCGTTTAGTTGTTGCTCGATCTGGTAGCCCAATCGTTATTGGTCGTGGTGTGGGTGAAAACTTTTTAGCGTCAGATCAATTGGCGTTATTGAACGTAACTCGTCGCTTTATGTACCTTGAAGAAGGGGATGTTGCTGAAATTACTCGTCGTGATGTTCGAGTATTTGATGCGCATGGCGAACAAGTTGAGCGTGAAGTGACAGAATCGAACGCCGAGCATGATGCGGGAGATAAAGGTCAATATCGTCACTTCATGCAAAAAGAAGTGTTCGAGCAGCCAAAAGCATTAATCAATACAATGGAAGGTCGTATTACTCATGACTCTGTTGTAACAGAAAGCATTGGCGTTAATGCTGTTGAGATCCTAAATAAAGTAGAACACGTACAAATCATCGCATGTGGTACTTCTTACAACGCGGGAATGACGGCTCGTTATTGGTTTGAGTCACTTGCTGGTGTTAGTTGTGATGTCGAAATTGCCTCTGAGTTCCGTTACCGTAAATTTGTAACGCGTCCAAATAGCTTATTAATTACGTTATCTCAATCGGGTGAAACGGCTGATACGTTAGCGGCCCTTCGTCTAGCAAAAGAGCGTGGTTACATGGGTGCAATGACGGTGTGTAATGTTGCTGGTTCATCTCTTGTTCGTGAATCTGATTTTGCCTTTATGACGCGAGCAGGAACAGAGATTGGTGTGGCGTCGACTAAAGCTTTCACCACTCAGCTTGCGGCGTTATTGATGTTAGTGACGGCATTAGGTAAACAACAAAATCGTATCTCAAAAGAGAAAGAGAAAGAGATCGTTGAAGCCTTGCACGCTTTGCCCGCTCAAATAGAAAAAGCACTGTCATTTGATAAAGAAATCGAAGCGTTAGCCCCTGACTTTGCAGACAAGCAACACACGCTATTTTTAGGGCGTGGAGAGTTTTATCCAATCGCTATGGAAGCGTCGCTGAAATTAAAAGAGATTTCGTACATTCATGCGGAAGCGTATGCCGCCGGTGAATTAAAGCACGGTCCATTAGCGTTGATTGATGCGGATATGCCAGTGGTAGTGGTTGCACCAACCAATGATTTATTAGAAAAATTAAAATCAAACGTAGAAGAAGTGCGTGCTCGTGGCGGGTTACTGTATGTTTTCGCGGACGAGCAAGCGGGCTTTGAAGGCGATGAAAACATGAAGATCATTACCATGCCTCATGTTAGCGATATAACTGCACCAATCTATTATACGGTTCCAATGCAGTTGCTTTCGTATCATGTTGCCTTAATTAAAGGGACGGATGTCGATCAGCCACGTAACTTAGCAAAAGCGGTAACGGTTGAGTAAGTTTTACTCATTGATAACGAAATAAAAAACGGCAGCCTCACATAAGGCTGCCGTTTTTATTTGATTATTTATTGATGGCTTTTTTTTTATCTTTTTCTTTATACATAGCGGTATCTGCATTCATGAACATGTCTTTAAGCGTGGTTGTTGAGTTATAGGGTTCAAGGTGCTGACCAATACTGATGTTACTGATATTTAAGCCTGATTGGTATTGTGTTTTCTCTTGGTAATGGTGACGAATACGTAATGAAAGGGCATTGAGCTCGGTTTCTGGTTCTTTATTTATTAGCGTTAAGACAATAAATTCATCACCACCAGTACGAGCGATAAGATCGGATTCTCTGACTTCATTTTTTAGAATACTAGCCAAAATTTGAATGCATTTATCTCCCGTGGAGTGACCAAATTTATCATTTACTTGCTTTAGATTATCAATATCAAGATAAAGTATTCCGATACTGTCTTGGTATCGTTTAGCATCTTTTCGTTTTTGTTTACCTAAAATGCCTAATCCACGACGATTAAGTAACTCTGTCATTGAGTCAGTAAGAGCCATTTTTTTATGCAGCTCAGCTGCTTCTGCCATTTTTAAGTCAGCAGTGATTAGTTTTGAAAGGTGAAGTAATAGCTTAACTAATGTATGTTTATAATCAGTATGCTTTGTATCTATGGCACAAATGGTGCCATAAATAGAACCATCAGGGTAAAAGACGGGAACTCCGCAATATGAGCGCACTGGGCCATTTTTAACGGCAGGTGCGTTAATCCAATATTCACTCTTTAATGCATTAGGAACATATAGCTCTTTGCCTGTTTCAACAATCGTACGGCAAAAACTTTTACTGTCACTGGACCATTGAGAGCCTTGGTGAAGGAAGCTTGTTTCATTATTACTGCTTACAAGAGTATGAAAAGAATGACCTGTAAACTCAATAATAGCGCCACAATCTGCGCCAAAAATATCAACAATTAAATCTGCAAGCTCTTGCCATTTTGATAGGTCAATTATGCAGTCTTGTGAATTAAAACGAGAAGCAAAAAAAGCTGTCATACGCACATCCATGTAAATCGGCTATTATCTAAATTTTGTATAGTTATAAAACTATCATTATTAAATGTTAATTTCATTGTATTAAGTTTAAAAGCACACTGTTTATCTTTTAGTTTAGAAAAGTGATTGCTGAATCGCTATTTTTTATATGAACTTTTTGTTACTCGGTATTTTTTCTATTGATTTTTGCATTACAGTGTATAGGATATATGGAAATGCATATATCCATATTTAAGGTTCGTTATGTTACCTCATCAATTTTTCAAACTGCTTTCTGATGAAACTCGAATTCGTTGTTTGTTACTTATCGCTCGTGAAGGTCGTTTATGTGTAAATCAATTGACTGAAGCGTTAGAAGAAAGCCAACCAAAGATCTCTCGTCATTTAGCTCAGCTACGTCAATCTGGTGTATTGGTCGATACCCGTGAAGGACAGTGGGTCTATTATCAAGTTAGTACAAATCTACCGGGTTGGTTAAATAAAATTATTGATGGGTTGAAGCAATCGAATTGTTTGCAAGCCCAATATCAAAAAGACACTGATAAATTAAACGCAATGAAAGCGTGTTGCTAACTTCATTTAGGGAGAAGAAAACGATGACAATTAAAGTAGGAATTAACGGTTTTGGCCGTATTGGACGCTTGGCATTAAGAGCTGCATTTGATTGGCCTGAACTGGAATTTGTACAGATTAATGATGTGGCGGGTGATACCCATACATTGGCGCATTTACTTGAGTTTGATTCAATTCAAGGCCGTTGGAACCATGAAGTGACTACCGATGGAAGTATTATGATCATCGGTGATCAAAAGCTTAAAACCACGCAAGAAAAAGACATCGACTCGGTTGATTGGTCTGGTTGTGATGTTGTGATTGAAGCGACGGGCGTGCACCGTAAGCGCGTATTTTTAGATAAATACTTAGCACAAGGCGTTAAGCGTGTGGTTGTGTCTGCTCCGGTGAAAGAAGAAGGGGTAGCGAACATTGTGGTTGGTGTTAACGACGATATTTTTGACCCAGCGGTTCACCAAATCGTGACTGCTGCATCTTGTACTACCAACTGTCTCGCTCCAATTGTTAAAGTTATCAATAAGGAGTTAGGTATCGAAAATGCAGCATTTACAACCATTCATGATTTAACCAATACGCAAACTATTTTAGATGCACCGCATAAAGATTTACGCCGTGCTCGTGCGTGTGGTATGAGCTTGATCCCAACAACAACGGGCTCTGCTAAAGCGATTGTAGAAATCTTCCCTGAGCTAAAAGATAAAATTGATGGCCATGCGGTACGTGTTCCTTTGGCGAATGCATCACTGACAGATATCATTTTTGAAGTAAAAAGAGACACCACGGTTGAAGAAGTAAATCAGTTATTAAAGGATGCCGCTTATGGTGATCTAAAAGGTATTTTAGGTTACGAAGAGCGTCCACTCGTATCGATTGATTATAAAGGCGACCAACGCTCAACGATTGTTGATGCACTATCTACTATGCTTGTTGGTAAGCGCATGGTGAAGATTTACGCGTGGTATGACAACGAAATGGGTTATGCAACTCGTACTGCTGAGTTGGTTCGTAACGTTGGTCTAGCTTAATATTAATGGCATTGGTTTAAGGAATTTAAAATGACACATCCTATTTGGGAATTACCGGTTACAGGCACTAATGGCGCATTAATTTTGACTCCGTGTCCGGGAACAAAAGGGGTTGAGTTAACGACCTCATTAGAGCAATTAAAAGCACAAGGTGTTGAAGCGGTAGCAACGGCATTAAACCAAGATGAGTTAACAGAAAAAGGCGTAGGCTCTCTTGGTGAAGAAGTGCAACGTCTAGGCATGAAATGGTTTTATTTGCCAATTGAAGATGATTGCGCTCCTGGTGATGAGTTTTCAGCACAATGGAAATCAGCAACGCCAGAGCTGCAACAAGTATTAGAAAATAATGGCAAAGTAGCAATGCATTGCATGGGTGGTTCTGGTCGTACTGGATTATTAGCAGGGCATCTATTATTGGATTTGGGGTGGGATCTGGATGTGATTAAGTTGCAGGTTCAATCCTTACGTCCTGGTGCTTTTACTAAACCAGTGCAAATTGATTACATCAATACCATAGCACAGAAATAATTTGCTTTAGAGAGGGTCTCAGAATGTAACTTTGTTCTGGGACCTTTTTATTATATTGGACGTTTCTTATGTTTTCTCAATTAAGCCATAGCGTACGTCAGTACATGATTGTGACCTTCAATTATTGGAATTTCACCATTACTGATGGTGCATTACGTATGTTGGTGGTGTTGTACTTTCATGATTTGGGTTACAGCTCGTTAGCGATCGCTTCTCTCTTTTTGTTTTATGAATTTTTTGGTGTTGTGACTAACTTACTTGGTGGATGGTTAGGGGCTCGGTTAGGGCTTAATAAAACCATGAACGTGGGGTTGGTAATGCAAGTGATTGCATTATTGATGCTGGCATTACCAAGTGTTTGGTTAACGATCCCTTGGGTGATGGCGGCACAAGCATTGTCAGGCATCGCAAAAGATCTTAATAAAATGAGTGCCAAAAGTGCAATTAAAATCTTAGTTCCGAGCGATCAAGAAGGGGCGCTTTATAAGTGGGTTGCTATTTTAACGGGGTCTAAAAATGCCCTAAAAGGTGCGGGGTTCTTTTTAGGTGGGTTGTTATTAACCTCGATTGGATTCCAACTTGCCGTGATAGCAATGGCGAGCGTACTTTTTGTTGTATTTATCGGCAGTGTATTTTTGCTTGATGGTGACATGGGAAAAGCAAAATCCAAACCTAAGTTTACTCAACTGTTTTCAAAATCAGATCAAATTAATATTTTATCAGCGGCACGTTTATTTTTGTTTGGCGCGAGAGATGTATGGTTTGTGGTGGCATTGCCTATTTATTTAGGTAGCGTGTTTGGTTGGGACCATTCGTTAGTCGGTGGTTTTTTAGCATTGTGGGTTATTGCTTATGGGTTTGTGCAAGGCTTTGCACCAAAAATAACAGGTAAAGCACAAGGACGTACGCCAGATGGCTGGGCCGCGTTGTATTGGGTTGCGATACTGTCGGTTGTTACTGGAGTGATTGCTTACTTAGTACAAATTGAATGGCAAGTTCAATACGTTATAGTGATTGGCTTATTGATTTTTGGTGCGGTCTTTGCGGTTAACTCATCGCTGCATTCGTATTTAATTGTCAGCTATGCCAAAGGTGATGGGGTGTCGATGGATGTTGGTTTTTATTATATGGCAAATGCGATGGGACGCTTAATTGGGACTATTTTATCAGGGGTTGTTTTTCAAATGGCAGGATTTGCTGCGTGCTTGTGGGTATCATTTGGATTCTTGTTACTAACGACACTCATCTCGGTTAAATTACCTAAAAGAGTTGCGGGGTAAGATGGAAAAAAGAAAGTCATTAAAATGGGCTTTCTTTTTGGAGTTCAGAGCAAATATCGACAATCGCTAATGATAAACCTGAACGGATCATTTGTTTTTGTCGGTCTATTTGCATTTGATAGAACATCAGATCATCATCATCATTTTGTGGGGTGATGTCTAGTTGATTCATCCCCATTCTTTTCACTAAATGAAGTGAATTTATAGGTGTAATAACGTGTGGGTCAGTGAACTGAAGTTCGTTCATTTCAGCATTCAACTTATTACGTAATTGTATTAAACCTTCAATATCATGATAGGTATTATTTGGTAATACACCTAAGCCAAAAAGCAGTTTTAACCTAACACTTAAATCGCCTAGAGGACCAGAGTCTTGAAGCAATGGACCGATCACGGATTGAACTGCGAAATCATCTTTACGAAAAATACGTTGAATTAAACCGTCGATAGATTCATTAAGAATATCGACAGCAATGATAAAAAAACCACGCACAGAAGGTGCATCGTCTAGTCGCTCAATGATGTGTGATTCGTTTATTACTTCTGTCATAAAATAGCCATAAAAGAGAGAGGCATTACGCCTCTCTAATTGTTTCTTATTAATTTAATGTATTAAAGATTTCTTCAATCTTTTCTGCTTCTGAACTGTCTTCTGTTAACCCAGTATAATGAGCTAATGTTGATTTTAAACCAAACTCATGTAAGCGAGCTTGCAGTTCAACAGCTTGAGGGTCGGTATTATTCACGTATTTAAATGCGGCAGCGATACCTTTTAATAGCGTTTTATTCTCTGTCCCATACTCTATTGTACCTAATAAGGGCTTGATTAAGCGATCATTTTCACCTAATTTACGGATTGGTTGACGTGCAACGCGATCAATCTCATCTCGTAAGTATGGATTGGCAAAGCGGCCTAAAATTTTCTCGATATAAGCGGCGTGTAATTCTTTATCAAAACCGTAACGACGAATAAGTACTTCGCCACTTTCCTCCATTGCTGTTTTTACTTCCGCTCTAATTTCAGGGTCTTGAATGGCATCGCGTACTGTTTCATGGCCTTTCAACGCACCAAGGTAAGCGGTGATGCAGTGACCGGTATTTAGGGTGAAAAGCTTGCGTTCAACAAACGCCATTAAGTTGTCTGTTTTTTCCATTCCAGCAATATTAGGTACGCCACCTTTGAATTGTTGTTCATCAACAATCCATTCACTGAAGCTTTCCACAGTCACTTCAAGTAAGTCGTCATTCGCCGCTTCTGACGGTGGAACAATACGGTCAACCGCGGAATCAACAAAACCAACTAACTCATCACAACGAGCATGAAAAGATTCATCAAGATGAGAGTAGACTTCGTTTTTAAGGTGAGTAGTACCTCGAACCATATTTTCACAAGCAATGATATTTAGTGGTGAACTATTATTTGCTTCAAAACGCTTGGTTAAGCCTTTTGCGATGGTTTTCGCAATAATATTTAATACGTTAGGACCTACCGCAGTTGTTAGCAAATCGGTATGTACAATGCGCTCAATCACATCGTCACTTGTCGAGTTTACCGCAGTTACGTGTGTAACGGTGTCTATTTGGCATTCAGAACCAACGACTTTCACCTTGTATGACTGGTCATGACAAAGTTGATCAACTAATGGAGCATCAACGTCTGCAAATGTAACAGCGACGTTTGAATCAGAAAGAACTTTACCAATAAAACCACGACCGATATTGCCTGCGCCAAAATGTACTGCTTTCATAATAATTACCTTCAATTTGATATTAGGAGATAGAACAACCCTATAGGGGGAGAGTTGTTCTATATTTTCTATATGATTGTTATGCTGCTTGTTCGCCTGAAAGAATTGCTAACATCTCACTAACGCTGTTAGTCGATGTTAATTTTTCAATGGCACCAGGCTCATCAAGCGCATTGGTAATTGATGTAATTACTTGAATATGCTCATCATTTTTAGCTGCGATACCGATAACCAATTTAGCAACGTCATCTTCGTCTTCAGTGAATTGAACTCCCGATGGGTACTGACAGATTACGATACCTGTTTTAATTACTCGGTCTTTGGCTTCTATTGTTCCATGTGGTACGGCAATAGATTCACCAAGGTAGGTTGGTACTAGTTTTTCACGATCAAACATCGCTGCTACATATTCTGGTTCTGCGTAGCCAAGAGAGACAAGTTGCTCACCGGCGTATTGAATCGCTTCTTCTTTTGTTTTGAAGGTTAATCCAAGGTGGATATTTTTTTCTTCAATTTGAAATGGTTGTGCTTTTTGTGGTTCAAAAAACTCATCATTCGCTGCTACTGGAGATATTTGTGGCATTTCATCATCGTTCGCGGCTTCTGGGTAAGTTGATGCCATAATGCGTGCGACTAAATCGTTGTAGATATGGCTATCTAAGAAGTTGGTTAATGAAATATGCTCTGCGTTTTCTGCGTGCTTACGTGCACGGTCCGTTAAATCTTTATGAGTAATCACAATATCGACATCCGTAGGTAAGTTATTGATAGCACAGTTTGTTACGCTAATATTTAGGCCTGCAGCTTGGACTTTTTTACGAAGAAGTCCGGCTCCCATGGCACTTGAACCCATGCCAGCGTCACACGCTACGATGATTTTTTGGATATTGGTTAATTTAGGTGAATTGCTTTTTTCTGCTGTGATACCTGAAGGGCTGCCTTTTGAACCTGACTTCATGTCATGCATTTTTGATGTTGCATCATCTAATGAAGTTCCGTCATCTTCATCAGAGGTTGCTTGCATTTTCATTAGCAGTGCCGCCACAGTAAATGAAACCGCTGTTGCTGATAAAATTGAACAGATAACGCCGACAGCCGATGCCTTTGGTGTTAATAATAAAATGGCAAAGATAGAACCAGGAGATGCAGGAGCAACTATGCCAGCATTAAATAGAGTGAGAACGAAAACACCCGTCATACCACCAGCAATAGCAGCAAGGATTAAACGTGGATTCATCAAAATGTATGGGAAGTAAATTTCGTGGATACCACCAAAGAAATGGATTATTGATGCCCCACCAGCCGTTTGTTTTGCAGAGCCTTTACCAAAGAACATGTAAGCAAGAAGAATACCTAGACCTGGACCTGGGTTTGCCTCTATTAAGAAGAAAATAGATTGACCAGTATCGTTTGCTTGTTGGATACCAAGAGGAGAGAAAATACCGTGGTTAATCGCGTTATTTAAGAAGAGAATTTTTGCGGGTTCAACAAAAATAGACGTTAAAGGAAGAAGACCAGCCTCGACTAAGAAATTAACACCACCGGCAAGACCGGCTGATAATACTTTAACAAAAGGACCAATAAAGTAGAAAGCAACAATCGCACACAGCATACCAATAATGCCGGCAGAGAAGTTGTTTACTAGCATTTCAAAGCCACTTTTGATTTTACCATCGACTTTTTGGTCGAACAGCTTAATCGCTAGGCCACCCATAGGACCAACCATCATTGCGCCCATGAACATTGGTATATCAGTACCAGCAATAACACCCATTGTTGTAATTGCACCAACGATAGCCCCACGTTCGCCGCCCACTAATTTACCACCGGTATAACCGATTAGCAGTGGAAGTAGATACGTAATCATAGGGCCAACAAGTTTCGCTAACGCTTCGTTAGGGATCCAACCTGTTGGGATAAATAAAGCAGTGATAAAGCCCCATGCGATAAACGCACCAATGTTAGGCATTACCATGTTTGATAAAAAACGACCAAAATTTTGTATCTTGATCTTTGCATCTGGTGATATCATAAGTGATTCCCCGTTTGAGGTTTTATTAAATATTCTAAAATGGCTCGCCAAAGCCATTGGTTAATTTCTAAGTACAGACATAATTTACCATAGATTTTTTAATAGAACCGATAACGGGAAATTCGTGAGACACCCCACAAATTCACCTTTCCAAATACAAATTAAGTAGATCTAGCTAGCATTTTGAGTATGAAACTTTGCTACATTTCGCTCAAATTCAATTTGTCAATGATAATTAAATGCGCAATATCTCATTTCGAGTCATTCCTATTTCCTGCAAATAGTGACGCTCATCACTATTAGTGAATTATTATTTAAATAATAAAAAATCAATATGATCTGCCTCTCACTTTTTGATTTCTTTCATTCCTCGAATTAAATGGCTCTATTTCTCGACCAGTAAAATGAAATTTAATTACAGATAAAAGTACTCCTTTGGTGTTGCATAGTAATTGTTGTCTATTTTATTAATTGGGATGAATTGTCGTTTTGATACCAATAATGAAAGCATTATTACGAGATTTTTTTAATAAAAGAGTATAGGAAAACGATTGTCAGAATAAGAGAATCAAAGTTGAGGGGGATTTAAGGTGTTTTTTGGAGGAGGGTTATTCGGAGTGTATAAAAAAAGGAGAGCTGATTTAGCTCTCCTTTTGTATTTATTAACAATGAATCTTAAACGTGTGTGATGTTTTCAGCTTCTAGTTCTTTAAAGTACTTAACTGTCTTCACTTTCAGTTCTTGTTGTGATGCGTCATCACAAACGATTACTGATTTAGGGTGAAGTTGAAGTGCTGATACTGTCCACATGTGGTTTACAGATCCTTCAACAGCGGCTTGCAGAGCAAGTGCTTTATTGTGACCAGTAATTAGGATCATGATCTCAGCAGAGTCAAGTAACGTACCAACACCGATAGTTAATGCAAACTTAGGCACTTGGTTGATGTCGCCATCAAAGAAACGAGAATTAGCAATACGAGTATCTTCAGTTAGTGTTTTGATACGAGTACGAGATGCTAGAGATGAAGCAGGTTCGTTAAATGCGATATGACCGTCGTTACCAACACCACCCATGAACAAGTTAATGCGGCCGTAAGACTTAATTTTGTCTTCGTAACGCTGGCATTCTTCTTCGTGGTTGTCAGTGTTACCGTTTAGAAGGTTAATGTTTTCTTCTTGGATATCAACATGGTTGAAAAAGTTTTCAAACATGAAAGTACGGTAAGATTCTGGGTGATTTGTATCAAGACCGATGTACTCATCCATGTTGAATGTTACTACGTTCTTAAAGCTTACTTTGTCTGCTTTGTACAGTTCAATTAGCTTTTTGTAAGTATTAAGAGGAGTTCCACCAGTAGGAAGACCAAGAACAAATGGACGATCTGCTGTTGGGTTAAACTCATTGATGCGGTTAACAATGTGTTGTGCTGACCATGCGCCTACTTGTTCTGCTTGGTTTAATGGAATAAGTCTCATCATATACCTCAAAAAATTAATGTAATTGTTCGCTTAATTGCGTTAATTCGCATTGTAAAATAAGTGTCTTCGTAATGCTAATGATTTTGGTCAATAAAGGAGCAAAATTATTCAACCAAGCTCACATTTTGTTGCAAATGCTGAATAAACGGCTCTGCTTTCATGAATCCCGTAAGGCGAGAGTCTGATAAATAATCGCCATTTGCATTCCAAAAATCGATGGTAGGCAAACCTAACACTTTAAGTTGCTTTAATAATTCAATATCAACTGGGCTGTTTTTGGTGACATCGGCTTGCAACAAAATAAAGTTGGATAGTAACGGTTCAACGTTTTCATCATGAAAGGTGTATTTTTCAAACTCTTTACAAGCGACACACCAATCTGCATAGAAATCGAGCATCACAGGCTTGCCTTGAATTTTTGCTACCTCAAGTTCTTTGTTTAATTCATCAATAGTAGAGATGCGCTTAAAGGTCACCGTTTGAGTAGTGGCAACTTGGCTCGATGTTTTCCCTGATATAGCATCGATGACAGGAATCGCTGAGCCGACAATACCCAAGATAGCGATGATACCAGCAACACTTGTTTTCCATGATTGGGGCATCGTTGCTTTGACATGATATAACCAACCAAATGCTACGATCCCAAGAGCAGACCAAATAAATGGCGTGATGTTATGAGGAAGAATTCGCTCTAATAAGAAGACTGGAACCGCGAGAAGAATAAAACCAAATAGGGTTTTCACATACGTCATCCATATGCCTGCTTTTGGTAGCAGCTTATTACCAAATACTGCGGCTAAAATTAATGGGATACCCATACCAATCGCTAAGGCATACAACGCAACAGCGCCTGTTAGTAAGTCCCCACTTTTTGCGACATAAAGTAACGCACCAGACAATGGTGCAGTTGTACATGGTGAGCACACTAAACCAGAGATTGCACCCATCGCAAATACGCCACCTAAGTTACCGCCTTTTTGTTGGTTACTGATGTCGTTTAATTTGGTTTGTAAGCTACTTGGTAATTGAATGGTGTAAACACCAAACATGGACAGTGCTAACAGCACAAACATCACACTCAAACCAATAAGAACGTAAGGATGTTGTAATGCTGCTTGGAATTGTAGACCGGCAGAAGCAACCACTAACCCAAGTAAGGTGTAGGTAAGAGCCATGCCTTGAACATAGACAAAAGACAGTTTGAAGGCTTTACCATGAGAAAGTTTACCGCCACCTAAAACAATGCCCGTTAAAATAGGGTACATAGGTAACACACAAGGAGTAAACGCAAGACCAATACCTAACGCTAAGAATAAAAACGGAGTCCACCAAGCATCACCCAAGTTGTCAGCCAGTTCTTGCTGTTGAGTTTGAGATACTACTTTTGGTTCAGGAGCCAACGATGTGTTCTTTTCTACGCTAACCGGTGCGGTATCGCTTTTTGCCACAACATGGGTGTTGGGCGCTTCATCTTGATACGAACTTAGCCCTGTTAGTGCGGATAGTGGAATTTTACGGATCTCAGGTGGATAACAGAATCCGGCTTTGGCACAGCCTTGGTATCGCACGGTTAACTCTGCATTATCACTAACCGAGATAAGAGGAGCTGTGATCGTAAGAGGTTCTGTATATATGTTTACATTACCAAAAAATTCATCGTTATGAGGTGTGCCTTCTTCCATAACTAAATCCGCAATTTCAGCACCATTAGCAGTAACTGAAATACGTTGTTGATATAAATAGTAATCAGGCTTTACTTGCCAATCTAAATAAACGCGATCGCCTTGCTGCATAAAGTTAAAAGGAAACGCTTCATTTACGGTTACAAAAGAAGAACCTGGTTGATTCTGTAGTTTGGTTAAATCAAACGCAGCTAATGCTTGTGGAGCGAAAGAAATGAATAGAATGAAGAATGATAAAAGGGCAGCTCGAAATCGGAGTAAATTCGTCATGTGGGAGTCTTTATAAAAATAGATATGGATATGACTATCGAAATGGTCAAGAGTTCGACAAGTATAGTATCAATTGCCGTAATGATCAGCTCGTTTCTAATGAGTCTGTCGGTCTGTTTTTTATGATTTGTTATCATTTCGAGATCTCAACGACACTATTTTCTCCTGACTAAAACTATGCTTAATTTACTAATAGATGAAGAGGGCGTTGTGATGAAATACAAACATATCCTTGTCGCATTGGATCTGTCAAAAGAGAGTCATGTTCTGATTGATAGAGCCGTTTCTATGGCTGGTTTAGTTGGTGCAAAAGTGTCTTATATTCATATCGATGGCACCCATGGAGAAATTTATCCAGAGCTGATTGATATCCGAGCAGAGCCTGAGCGCAAACCACTGAATGAGCCTTCAAATAAATGGCTGGCTGATTTTCAGCAGTACACTGACTTTCCTATTGAGAGCTTTTGGGTTGGAACCGGAGATCTTAGTCATAAAGTTGATGCCGCGGTAAAAGAGAATGAAGTTGATTTACTGATTTGCGGACATCACCATGATTTTCTCAGCAAAATAATTTCATATTCTCGACCTCTTATTCATCACTCACCTATTGATATATTGGTTGTACCGATTAAGTCATAATTAAATAGGCATAAAAAATGGCAGCTAAATTAGCTGCCATTTTTGGTGGTATATGTGCATTTTCTTAATTAAAGAATAATACCGCCAAATATAAAGCCTAGTGCAACAGAAGTAGAAATCGTTGCTACACCCGGAATGAAGAATGGGTGGTTAAACACAAGATTACCAATACGTGTTGAACCAGTGTCATCCATTTCTACCGCAGCAAGAAGCGTAGGGTAAGTAGGAAGTACAAACAGTGCACTTACTGCAGCAAACGAAGCAACTGCCGTAATAGGAGCAACACCAATCGCAAGGGCTGCAGGCATTAGAGCGGTAGTTGTCGCGCCTTGAGAGTAAAGAAGCATTGAAGCAAAGAATAAAACAATCGCTAGCATCCACGGATATTGTGCAAGGATCTCAGCCGAGAACTCTTTGATTTCACCAATGTGAGAAGACACAAACGTATCACCAAGCCATGCTACACCAAGCACACACACACACGCACTCATGCCTGATTTGAAGGTTGCTGCGTTTGCAATTTTAGACGCATCAATCTTAGTGAAAGTAACGATAGCGGCAGCAGCGGTTAGCATTAGCGCCATGATAGCTTCATTACGACCAATCGTTGGATGTTCAATCAGACCCACACTGCCACTGATCATCGTTGCATAAGCAACAACGGCTACAATAGCTGCACAGAAGATATAAACAGACGTTTTTGCTGTTGGTAAGATTTCACGCTTACCTGCACCGTTCATCTTGATAAGGCCTTTTGCAAGACGCTCTTGATAAACAGGATCATCTTTTAGCTCACAACCTAGGAAGTTAGCAACAAATGCACCAACCATACATGCTAGGAATGTTGATGGGATACATACCGCTAATAGCGTTAAGTAATCCACACCTAGTGGCTCAAGAATACCAGAAAAGAAAACAACTGCCGCAGAGATTGGAGACGCGGTAATTGCAATTTGAGAGGCAACAACAGCGATAGAAAGAGGGCGAGATGGACGAACACCTTGTTCTTTCGCTACTTCAGCAATAACTGGAAGTGTAGAGAACGCAGTGTGGCCTGTACCTGCTAGCATTGTCATGAAATAAGTCACGATTGGTGCGTAGAAAGTAATACGTTTTGGGTTTTTTCGTAAGAATTGTTCTGCTAGGTCAACCAACCAATCCATACCACCAGCCACTTGCATTGCTGCAATAGCCGTGATTACAGACATGATGATTAAAATAACATCGATAGGGATAGAACCCGCGTCTAAACCTAAGATCATGGTAAGGACAAGAACGCCCGCGCCACCCGCAAATCCGATACCAATACCGCCGATACGTGCACCTAAATAGATGAACAGCAGTACGACAAGAAGTTGTACAGCAATCATAATGTAACTCCAATGTTTGAATTTAAAATAATTATTCAGATTTTTATTGAGCAGTTATATACAGCAATTCAATAAAAGTATGAATGATTACTTGATTTTATTATCAGTAAAATAATGAGTATAAAAAAAAGCGAGCTTCAGTGAGCTCGCTATTTGAGGTGCTACGAATTATTCGTAACGTTTTGCTTTGTATTGCGGATGCATCAGGTTTTCTACTGAGAAGATGTCATCTAGTTGCTCTTCTGTTAGAAGGCCACGCTCAAGAACTACATCGCGAACGTTTTTACCTGTTTCAGCACAAATCTTACCAACAATGTCACCTTCGTGGTGGCCAATGAATGGGTTTAGGTATGTAACGATACCGATAGAGTTAAATACGTGAGCTTCACATACTTCTTTGTTTACCGTGATACCGTCGATACATTTGTCACGTAAGTTCACACATGCATTTTTCAAGATTTCGATAGATTCGAAAAGAGCTTGACCAATTACAGGTTCCATTACGTTTAATTGCAGTTGACCCGCTTCAGCAGCGAAAGTCACTGTAGTGTCGTTACCAATTACTTTGAAACATACTTGGTTTACAACTTCTGGAATTACTGGGTTTACTTTAGCTGGCATGATTGAAGAACCGGCTTGAAGCTCAGGTAAGTTCAATTCATTAAGACCTGCACGAGGACCAGAAGAAAGAAGACGTAAGTCATTACAGATTTTAGACAGTTTAACCGCAGTACGTTTTAGCGAACCGTGGATCATAACGTAAGCACCACAGTCAGACGTTGCTTCGATTAAATCTTCAGCTGCAACACACTCTAGGCCAGTTACTTCAGCTAGGTGACGTACCGCTGCTTCTTGGTAACCTGTAGCCGCGTTTAAGCCAGTACCGATTGCCGTTGCACCAATGTTCACTTCTAAAAGAAGTTGCGCTGTGTAGTTAAGGTTTTTAACTTCTTCTTTCAGTAAGATACCCCAAGCGTGGAATTCTTGACCTACTGTCATTGGAACTGCATCTTGAAGCTGAGTACGACCCATTTTTAGAACATTGCGGAATTCTTGATCTTTAAGATCGAATGCACCTTTTAGGTATTCAATCGCTTCGATTAATTTCATCATGCTGTTGTATACAGCAATACGGAAACCTGTTGGGTATGCACAGTTAGTTGATTGAGAACGGTTTACGTGATCATTAGGGTTAATGATGTCGTATTCGCCTTTTTCTTTGCCCATTAGTTCAAGAGCAACGTTTGCAATAACTTCATTTGCGTTCATGTTTACAGAAGTACCAGCGCCGCCTTGATATACATCTGAAGGGAACTGATCCATGCATTTGCCAGTTTCAAGAATTAAGTCACATGCTTTGATGATGTACTCACCAACTTGTGAAGGAATTGCACCCAATTCTTTGTTTGCTAATGCAGCTGCTTTTTTAGTGAAGATCATGCCACGAACGAATTCTGGAACATCAGAAATAGTGACGTTTGAAATGTTGAAGTTTTCCATCGCACGAAGAGTATGGATACCGTAGTAAGCATCAGCGGGAACGTGGCGTTCACCAAGTAAATCTTCTTCAATACGAGTTGCAGTATTTGTTTTTTCTAAATCAAGCATCTGAGTCATAGTAAGCCTTTAAGGTTCTATATTTTAATTATTGGATTTTTTTCCAAGTGACCATATCTGCGAGTAGAGTCCGTTCGTCAGAGGGTGATCAATATCGTACCTGATGCCTTGTTTTAACGTCATCATACACCTCTTTAGTGGTAAAAGTGTTAACTTGATCACTTTTTACGTCGAGTTTTTGCAAAATATTTCAAATTGAGATAATGCTCTCACTAGTTGTTAATATTTTTACTTTATAGGTTATATAACTGCTACTTGAGTTAATGAATTTGATGGCTGTTTACACTCTTTTACAGAGTTCTTTCTTGAAAATTGAACAGAAGTGCCGCATCTATCATAATAGAGAGATAAAAAGTGGTTTGCGGTTAATGCCTGCTACACTAAATAAAGAAATATAAAGCGAAAGATCGTCTTAAATCCAATCGAGGTGTGTTGTGTTTCCTATTTTATTATTACTGTTTATTTTTGTTCCCATAATTGAAATTGCACTGTTTGTGCAAGTTGGGGGCATGTTAGGAATGTGGCCGACGCTTGGATTGGTATTGGTCACCGCCTTTGTTGGTGCGTCATTAGTTCGTAGTCAAGGTATTCAGACTTTGATGTCAGTACAATCAAAAATGCAGCAAGGCGAGTTACCAGCTCAGCAAATCGTTGAAGGCGTCATGCTTGCTATTGCCGGTGTGCTATTGCTTGTCCCTGGTTTTATGACTGATGCGTTAGGAATGCTGGTTTTACTGCCTGCGCCAAGGGCGTATTTAGCAAAACAATTAATGAGCCGAATAAAGGTGAATGGTATCGGAGCATCACAAGGTGGATTTCATGCCGGTTTCGGTGGTGGCTTCGATCAAAATGCTCCTTTTAACCAAGGAAATCCGTTTGATCAAACAAGACAGAATGATCAACAAGGTGATGTGTTTGAAGGTGAATATCAGCGTAAAGAAGATGATCCAAACAAAACCTTAAAATAATTTACTCGCTATCTGAATTGAATAAAAAAAGCCGCGTTATCCTTCTATATAAATAGAGATAATGCGGCTTTTTTACTGTCTGACTTTACTGATTAATTAAGTAATGACTAACGCTTCAACCAAGAACGAGGGTTCTGTGCTTTACTGTTGCGGCGGATTTCAAAGTATAAAGACGGTCTGTCTTGACCCCCACTGTCACCAACCACTGCAATGGTTTCCCCTGCGCGTACTTTATCGCCTTCTTTCTTCATTAGACTTTGGTTGTAGCCATATAAGGTCATGTCGCCCTTACCGTGATCGATTAAGACCATTAAACCGTAACCTCGCAACCAGTCCGCAAAAACAATTTTACCTGAATATACAGCTTTAACTGGAGTGCCATACTCACTTGCTAATACCATGCCTTTCCACGTTAATTGACCAGTTTGTTTGGTGCCAAAACTATGCAATGTTTTAGGATTATCGATTGGCCAAGGTAGACGACCTTTTTGACGGGCAATACCATCCATAGGGACATTGTTTTTAGCTTTTGCTTTAGCAATCGCTACTTTTAAACGTTTTTCATTCTGCTGCAGTTCATTTAAATAACCATTATCATTCGAAATGCGCTTTTTGATGCTTGAAACGGTTTTCTTACGTTTATTTTGAGATGTTTGTAGTGTCTGTTTTTCTTTTGTGTATTGTGCAAGAAGCTCCGTTTGTCGTTGTTGTTGCTTAAGTAAAGAGGCTTCTTTTTCTTTCAGTTGCATTGTGGTGAACTCTAATTGAGATATAGCACCGACTCTGGCTTCTGATAAACGTTGAGCGTACTGAGTCATACGATCTATTTTATTAACATCATCACCGCTCAACACGTTCGACAGTTGATTGTTTCGACTCGTGAAATAGTAGTTAACTAGCAAGTCTTTTAGAATTTCAATCTGACCCACTTGTTGCTGAGTTAGCTCGGACTGCTGTTGTTTTAAGTCAGCAATAGAGGTCTCTAATGTGTGTAGTTCTTGCTTTGCCTTGCGTGTTTTTTGAGAGGCGTTGGCAATGGATAATTCATGTTCCTTCAAACTAGTTTGGAGGCTAGAGAGTTCTTTTTTCTGTTTACTTAATAGTGAGTTTTGACGAGATATTTCTTGCTTCATTCCCTTTAATTCTGCGTCATTAGCATGAGAGATAATAGGAAAGCTAAATGTCAGACACACTAACGCCGTCGTACAGAGTTTACGAAAAGAAAAAAACGTATTTAAAAGGGATATGTTCATTGCCGCATTATTTCAGATAGAGTGGACTCTGACTAGGCAGAGTTTGTGTTTGGTCTCAATTGTAAAACCAATATCACAGCATTTTAGCTGTATTTGGCTGTTTTTTTATCCTCGCTAGTTTCAAAAGAAACCCTAGGGTATACTTTCGCCTTAATTTTAGCGCCTATGGTAACTGAACTGTCTAATGGCATGTGGTTATCCAAAAATCAGAGATAAAGAATATGGAAACGTCAATCATCGATTTTGTAACCAACAACATGATTTTAGCTGTTGTTTGGGTTGGTATTATTGTTGCGTTAATTCAAAACGTAGTAAAACAAAAAACATCGGGCTACCAAGAAATAGATTCAGCACAAGCAACGATGCTAATGAACCGCGAAAATGCGATTGTGTTAGATGTTCGCTCTAAAGATGAGTTTAAATCAGGTCACATTACGGATGCGCGTCACATTTTACCAAGTGACATCAAAGCAGGTAACTTATCTGGTCTTGAAAACTCAAAAACCACCCCAATTATTGTTGTATGTAAAACAGGTCAAACGGCTCAAGCTGCTGCAAATGATTTGCATAAAGCGGGTTTTGAGCAAGTTAAACTTCTTAAAAACGGTTTGATCTCTTGGAATGAAGCTAACCTACCGTTGGTAAAAGCTAAGTCGGCAAAAAATAAAAAGTAATTGCCCATTTCCTAAGCAATCGATTCATTTTGATGTGATATCTGGCTCACTTTTTAGATATCACGAATGCAGAGTAGCCCTATATCGTTATTCTGCGTTCATACATATTTAAATATAAAGGACTTTCTCATGGCTGAAGCAGCACAACAAGAACAACAAAACTTTGCAATTCAACGCATCTTCCTAAAAGACGTATCTTTTGAAGCGCCTAATTCACCAACTATGTTCCAAAAAGAGTGGAATCCAGATGTTAAACTGGATCTTGATACTCAAAGCCGTGAACTAGGCGAAGGTGTTTATGAAGTAATCTTACGTTTAACTGTAACGGTTAAAAACGAAGAAGAAACGGCATTCTTATGTGAAGTTCAACAAGGCGGTATCTTTACTGCTGGTCAAATGGAAGAAGCTCAACTAGCACATTGCCTAGGTGCATTCTGCCCGAACATCCTTTTCCCATACGCTCGTGAAACAATCTCTAGCCTAGTCGTTAAAGGTACGTTCCCACAACTTAACCTTGCGCCAGTTAACTTTGACGCATTGTTCATGAATTACCTACAAAACCAAGCTCAAGAAAACGCAGAAGCACCAGCTCAAGCGTAATCTTTGACCGCGAAAAATTGATGACTCTTTGTTATTGATTAATTTGTAGAGAATAAATGCACTTTTTTATCTAATATAGTCCTATAGTTTTTATAGCTCCTATATTTTGATAACAAGTGCATTTTGTTTTTATTACTACTGTATCTTTTGATACTTGTTTTGGATGGTCACAATGACAACACAAACTGATTACTCTGATATATCAATGACCGTACTTGGTGCTGGTTCATATGGAACTTCTCTTGCTATTTCTCTTGCTCGCAATGGCGCAAAAGTGATCTTATGGGGCCATGAAGCTGCACATATGGATCGCCTTGAAGCTGATCGTGCAAATGAAGAGTTTTTACCAGGTGTTGCTTTCCCACCATCATTAATCATGTCAACTGATCTTGAAAAATCAGTTCAAGCGAGCCGTGATTTACTTGTTGTTGTTCCAAGTCATGTGTTTGGCTTGGTGTTAGGTAATGTGAAACCATTTTTACGTGAAGATTCTCGCGTGTGTTGGGCGACAAAAGGATTAGAGCCTGAAACAGGTCGTTTATTAAAAGAAGTGGCAGTAGAAGCCTTGGGTGAATCGCATTCTCTGGCTGTGCTATCTGGACCTACTTTTGCTAAAGAACTTGCTTCTGGTATGCCAACAGCGATAGCTGTGGCATCACCTGATCAGCAATTTGTAAAAGATCTTCAAGAGAAAATACACTGTTCAAAAACGTTCCGCGTATATGCAAATAATGATTTTACAGGCATGCAACTTGGTGGTGCGGTGAAAAACGTAATTGCTATTGGTGCAGGTATGTCTGATGGTATTGGCTTTGGTGCGAATGCGCGTACGGCATTGATTACCCGTGGTTTAGCTGAAATGACACGCCTAGGTGTTGCATTGGGCGCAGAAGCGGAAACCTTTATGGGCATGGCTGGTTTAGGTGATTTAGTCTTAACTTGTACCGATAACCAGTCGCGTAATCGCCGTTTTGGCCTTGCTTTAGGTAAAGGTGGAGATGTGGAAAGCGCCCAAGTTGAAATTGGACAAGTTGTAGAAGGGTATAGAAATACCAAAGAAGTCTTTTTGCTTGCAGAACGTATGGGCGTAGAAATGCCTATAGTTGAGCAAATTTATCAAGTATTGTATCAAGGGAAAGATGCAAGAATCGCTGCGCAGGATTTATTAGCACGCGACAAAAAATCAGAATCGTAATTCAAGGATGGTATGAAGATGAATGAATGTAAGAAACACAAAGTATGGGAAAAAATTGTTCAGGAAGCGCGCGAGCAATCTGAGCAAGAGCCCATACTTGCAAGCTTTTATCATGCCACCATCATTAAACATGAAACTTTAGCGGCGTCATTAAGTTACATTCTTGCGAATAAATTAGCCACGGCTTCAATGCCTGCAATGGCGGTTCGTGAAGTGGTGGAAGAGGCGTTCGCCTCCGATCCAAGTATTACGGATGCGGCCGCGTGCGATATTTGTGCGACGGTAACTCGAGATCCTGCGGTTTCAATGTACTCAATGCCTTTATTGTACCTAAAAGGTTATCACGCGCTGCAAGGTTACCGTGTATCGAACTGGCTATGGAAGCAAGGGCGCGTAGCATTAGCCACTTACCTACAAAATGAAATATCAGTCGCGTGTCAGGTGGATGTTCACCCTGCGGCTACTATTGGTAAAGGGATCATGTTTGACCATGCTACGGGCATTGTTATAGGCGAAACGGCTGTGGTCGAAAATGACGTTTCGATTCTGCAGGATGTCACACTAGGCGGTACCGGTAAAGAGTGTGGTGATCGTCATCCTAAGATCCGTCAAGGCGTTATGATTGGTGCTGGTGCGAAGATTTTGGGTAATATTGAAGTGGGTGTTGGTGCTAAGATCGGCTCGTGTTCAGTCGTACTTCAAGCGGTTCCACCTCATACTACAGTTGCTGGTGTTCCTGCTAAAATCGTTGGTCGTCCGAGTTCTGAAATGCCATCTCTTGATATGGACCAACAGTTTAATGGTAAATCACAAACCTTTATGTCAGGGGATGGGATTTAACTAAACTATTCTCTAATTAATACGTATAAAAATAGCCACTATTGAGTGGCTATTTTTTTGCCATGATAAGCGATTAAAGTCCGCCTTCGAACCCCATTTGACGCCATGCTTCAAATACGATGATGGCAACAGAGTTTGATAAATTTAAACTGCGGCTGTCTGCCATCATAGGAATACGAACGCGTTGTTCCATTGGTAATGCATTAATTAAATCAGCAGGCAAGCCACGGGTTTCTGGGCCAAACAATAATACATCGCCTTTCTGATAACTTGGCGTTGTGTGATGGCCTGTCGTTTTAGTGGTACAAGCAAAAATACGGTGTTCACCTTCGCTTTCATTTTCTAAATATTCAAGAAAGGCTGCGTAATCTTTATGGCGTTTTACATGAGCCAAGTCATGATAATCCAACCCAGCTCGGCGAAGTTTCTTCTCTTCTAAATCAAATCCTAATGGTTCAATTAAATGCAGATTTGCACCACAGTTAGCAGACAGTCGAATAATGTTACCTGTATTTGGTGCGATCTCAGGTTCGTACAGCGCAATCTCAAACATAATGAACTCTTGAATAAACGGAAAGTAAACGCAGTATATCTAATACCCATCGGGATAAGTAGTTGATCAGATCATTGTGAAGAAAAATTGAGTTGAATACAGTCTAAACTTGTTTTAGTTGGCAAGATTGAAAGCATGACTTACCTTAAAATAAGTCATGCTTTATAGAGGTGCTACTTTTCGATAGGTAACGTAATCGTCATTCGTAGTCCACCCAGAGGGCTTTTGCTCGCAATGATAGTACCACTATGTTGGTGCATTGCACTTTCAGTGATAGCAAGACCTAATCCTGTACCACCACTGCTTCTATCACGCGCGGTAGATACTCGGTAGAAAGGTTTGAAAATATCATTCAGTTCATCTTCTGGAACCCCTTCTCCATTATCATCAACGTGAATGACTAATGACTTCTCGTGTACAGCGAGATGAACGGTGATGACATCATTACCATATTTAATCGCGTTTCTTATGACGTTTTCTATCGCACTCATCAGCAGATTAGGATTACCAAAAATAGGCGTTTCTGTTAATCCTAAATACGTGAGTGTTTTGTTCATATGTTCAGCTTCAAATTTGGCGTCTTCTAATATATCAAACCAAAGCGTATAAGCATCTGTCTTCTCTCGTTCTTGGTGGCTGTTCACTTGAATACGAGATAGCTCTAATAACTCTGAAATCATCTGTTCAAGTCGGTCTGCTTCCATATCAATACGAGATAATTCAGCACTTTCCCCTTGTTTACGGGTAGCAAGTGCAGTAGCCATTCGTAAGCGAGTTAATGGTGAACGCAATTCATGTGAAATATCGGAGAGCAACCGCTGCTGCCCTGAGATCATTGTGTTTAATGATCCCACCATTTGGTTAAAGCTCTGTCCTGTTTTTCTGAATTCTCTTGGGCCTTTCTCTAAGGCTTCGTCTTTTTCAAATTGACCTCTAGCAACCCGTTCGGCCGCTTTTTGTAATCGTCTTGCTGGTTGGCTTAACGCCCAAGCTAACCATAATAAAAACGGAGTACTAACGAGCATGGTGACGAGCAAGAGCTGTATTGGTTTATCTAAAATACGAAGGATAAAAGGGGGAGGCTTTTTCCAATATCGTCCTACGTACATATAAACGGTTTCATGAGCGATCACGATATCAAACGGACCTGCCATCATGGTTCTACCATAGAGCTTTTGTTGTGGTAGTTTGGGGTCATCAGATAAGGTCAAAAAGTTAAGTAATGCTTTTTTTTGCCCTCGTAATTCTTTGGGTTTATCTAAGATCTCTCCTGTTGGCGTGGTAAAAAAAAGATCTAGATTTTCGTCATGTTTATGCGCTTTATGGCTGATCACTTTTAGTGTGGACTTGAGGTCATCTCGTTCGGAGTATTTGCCTGTAATGTAAGCCGCAATTTGTGTCATTTTTGTCAGTTGTTCTGCGGCTATATTATGGCGAGAACGAGGATCGAAGTTAGGCCCGATAACGACCCCGATAAGAACCAGCAGTAAGGTAAACCAAAAAATGGCAAAGATACGACTATATAAACTCGAGAGAATAGGAAACTTCATTTTTTTTGCAAACAAGAGTTATTCCTCTACAAATAAATAGCCACGACCACGTAATGTTTTAATACGAGGCTTTTCTCCAGATAGAGGTGGTAATTTTTTACGTAGATTTGATACGTGCATATCAATGGCTCGGTCAAAAGGCGCAAGACGTTTACCTAATACGTCTAAACTAAGTTCTTCTTTAGAGATGATCTCTCCTGGCTTTTGAATAAACTGAGACAATAATCCAAATTCAGTTCCGGTTAAGTCTAATAATACGCCATCATGATAGGCTTCTTGCTTACCAATGAAAATCTCAATGTTTTGGTATTTGATACTGCTGCTATTATGATTTTCTTTGTTTTTACTTTGTGTGCGACGCAATATAGCGCGAATACGAGCGAGTAATTCTCGGTCACTAAATGGTTTAGGTAGGTAATCATCTGCACCAAGTTCTAAGCCGATGACTCGATCAATTTCTTCGCCTTTTGCTGTCAGCATTAATACGGGGATTTCGTTCGTTTCACGTAATTTTCGTAACATATCCATGCCGTTCATTTTTGGCATCATGATATCAAGCAAGATAAGATCAAGATCATCAGTAACTGCTGCTAACCCTTCGATCCCATTATTGGCTTCTACAACGTTATAGCCTTCTAAGCTTAAAATATCTTTAAGTAATGCGGTCAGTTCCACATCATCATCAACCAATAAAATCTTTGCCATTATTATTCACCTGCTTAATATCTTATGGATATAGTATCGCCAAATAACGGGTGAATACCAACCTTGGAAATGCTCTTTACGTTGATTTACGCTCAAAAGACACTCATTTACTTTACTTGAGCTATTCTTATTTCATACCAAGCAGCAACGAGCTGCCTTTGAGCAAACTGAATTTTCTGTAACGGAGATATTATAATGAACATGATGAAAAAAATGATTTTAGGTGCGGTAGTACTTCCTCTTTCTTTAGCGTCTGCTTCTGCATTTGCAGCTGGTGGTCATCATGAAGGTGGAATGAAAGGCGGCATGAAGGGTGGTGAAGGTATGCATGGTGGTAAGTGCATGATGAAAGCCAATAAAAAAGCATTTAAAGATCTTGAGTTAACCGATGCTCAAGAAGATCAACTAGACGAAATGCGCGATGCTAGTAAAGCAGAACATAAAGCAAGAAAAGGTGAAAAACGCCAACCAACAGCGGAAATGAAAGCTGACCATGAGGCAATGCAAAATCTTATTTTAGCGGATAACTTTGATGAATCTGCGGTTCGTGATTTAGCAGAGAAGATGTCACAAAAACAAATTGACCACCGTGTTGATATGATTAAGAAACGTCACGATATGATGAATATTTTAACCCCAGAGCAAAAAGCAGAATTTAAAGAAAATCAAGATAAATACAGAGCTGATTGCGCTAAATAATTACACGTATTTTACGTATAAATTGAAACGAGTCTTTATGCATAATAAAGGCTCGTTTTTTTATTGCGGTAACTTTGTTAGGTACTTATTAATAAATTGAATAACGATCATCAAGTTAAGGCTTTATACTAGAGAGCTGATTTATAAGAAACGGAAGATTCATGACTAAAAAATACGCCTCTTTAGTAACGATGGCAGCTTGGCTTGCAACGATTGTCGCCACAATCTTAATGCTTGTGAAGCTAGGTACGTGGTGGGTAACGGGTTCGGTAAGCTTATTGGCTTCTTTAGTCGACTCTTTGCTGGATATGGCGGCTTCTATTACCAACTTACTGGTGGTGCGTTATGCGCTTCAGCCGCCAGATGAAGAGCATAGTTTTGGTCATGGGAAGGCTGAATCTTTAGCGGCACTCGCTCAAGCGATGTTTATTTCAGGTTCGGCGTGTTTCTTACTATTGAATGGGGTAGAACGTTTTTTCCGTCCTCAAGACGTTATAAACCCTGAGCTTGGGGTGTATGTTAGTGGCTTTGCCATTGTACTCACCTTTGGGCTTGTCATGGTTCAGCAATGGGTCGTTAAGCAAACGGGAAGCCAAGCCATTGCGGCGGATTCACTGCATTATAAAACCGATCTCTTTATGAACGCGGCCATTATGTTGGCGCTGGCATTAAGTTGGTATGGTTGGCATGAAGCGGATGCTATTTTTGCGTTGATTATTGGTGTTTATATATTGGTTAGTGCATTTAAAATGGCGTATGAAGCTATTCAGTCATTGCTTGATAGACAATTGCCGATTGAAGAGTTAGAACAGATAAGAGAGGCGTGTTGCCGTGTAGATGGTGTTGAAGGTATTCATGATTTAAGAACCCGTCTTGCTGGGCCAACGCGTTTTATTCAATTGCATTTAGAGTTGCCAGATCAAATGCCGTTAGTGAAAGCACATATTATTGCCGATAAAGTGGAAGATGAGCTTTTAACCGTATTTCCGCATTCGGATATTATAATTCATCAAGACCCGCTTTCAGTTGTGCTAGACTCAGACAGAGAACAAACAGAGTTTCCATAAGAGTTCAGTAGTATTATTAGCAGTTATTGTTTGTTCGTAACAGAAAAATGAAATAGTTGTGATTGATTCTGATGTGAATCAACGAACTTTTTCAGTAAACTGGTAATACTCTTACATAAGAAAAAAAATTACAGATTATTAATGGTGAGCGGATAAGGGAGTTTGCTTGCTGTATTAAAAATTGAAATTGAAATTCCCAACCATATTAGAGGGTAACCATGGTCAAGAAGATTGGTGTTTTAACAAGTGGTGGCGATGCGCCGGGTATGAATGCGGCAGTTCGTGGTGTTGTTCGTACAGCACTAACGCAAGGCCTAGAAGTATTTGGTATTCATGATGGCTACTTAGGTCTTGTTGAAGATCGTATCGAGAAATTAGAGCGCCATAGCGTATCTGATATGATCAACCGCGGCGGTACGTTCTTAGGTTCAGCTCGTTTTCCTGAATTTAAAGAAGTCTCTGTTCGTGAAAAAGCGATCGCAAACCTTAAGAAACACGACATTGATGCGTTAATCGTTATCGGTGGTGATGGTTCTTACATGGGTGCTAAGAAGCTAACTGAAATGGGTTACCCATGTATCGGTCTTCCAGGTACTATCGATAATGATATCGCAGGTACGGATTACACAATCGGTTACTTAACGGCATTAAATACAGTGATTGATGCGATTGACCGTTTGCGTGATACATCGTCTTCTCACCAACGTATTTCTATTGTAGAAGTTATGGGCCGTCACTGTGGTGATTTAACATTAATGGCTGCAATCGCGGGTGGTTGTGAGTACGTAATTACTCCAGAGACTGGCTTAAATAAAGAAGCATTAATTCAAAATATTCAAGACGGTATTGCGAAAGGTAAAAAGCACGCAATCATCGCTATTACTGAATTGATGACTGATGTAAACGCTCTAGCAAAAGAAATCGAAGCAGAAACAGGTCGTGAGACTCGTGCTACGGTTCTTGGTCATATTCAACGTGGCGGTCAGCCTGGTGCATTCGACCGTATTTTAGCATCTCGTATGGGTAATTACGGTGTTAAGTTACTTGTTGAAGGCCATGGTGGTCGTTGTGTTGGTATTCAAAATGAACAGCTTGTTCACCACGATATCATCGATGCAATCGAAAACATGCGTCGTCCTGAGAAGTTAGAACTTTATAAAGTAGCGGAAGAGTTATTCTAATTTAGAGTACTACTAAGTTATAAAAGAAAAACCGAAGTATAAGCTTCGGTTTTTTTGTATCTGAAAAACGGAATGTATTTTAACGTACCATTTTAAATACTGAGTTTATTCCAGATATAGGTCGAGTGGTGTTTTGCTTTTACGACCACCGATTTCTCTTGTTAATGTTGGTACGAGATAGCCTGATACATTTTCGATTAACTCTCCCATTAGCCGTTTCGCTTCTTTATCAGAAACAAAGAAATGAGCAGCACCTTGAACCTTATCTAATACATGAAGGTAATAAGGCAGAATACCGGCATCAAATAATGCCTCACTTAAATCAGTTAACGTTTCAGCGGTATCATTCACCCCTTTAAGTAAGACACCTTGGTTTAGTAGGGTTACGTTAGCGTACTTTAGTTGAGTCATTTTTTCAGTGAACTCAGCATTGATTTCATTCGCATGATTGATGTGCGTAACTAAAATTATTTGAATCGAAGTTTCAGAAAACAACGAACATAATTTATCTGTAATTCGGTTAGGTATGACCACAGGCAAACGGCTGTGAATACGAAGACGCTTAATATGAGGAACGGTCTCTAAATGTTGAATTAACCATTCTATCTCATGGTCTTTTGCCATCAAAGGATCACCACCAGAAAGAATCACTTCGTTTAATTCAGGATGCTCGGAAATATAATCTATGGATTTTTTCCAGACGGATTTCCCGCCTTTATTATCTTCATAAGGAAAATGGCGACGGAAACAATAACGGCAATTTACCGCGCAGCCTCCTTTCAAAATTAACAAAACACGGTTTTTGTATTTATGCAGTAATCCGGGTTGTTCGTTATCTTGTTCGTCAAGAGGATCGGTCGAATATCCGTCATGTACTTCGAATTCTTGATCTAAAGGCAATACTTGGCGTAATAAAGGATCAAAAGGGTTGCCAAACTCCATTCGATCGACAAAACTTGTCGGCACACGTAACGCAAATAACTTTTTCGCTTCTAATCCTTTCTCCCAAGGTGAGCTATCAATTCCTAGAGTTGAAAGCAGTTGATGAGGATCTGAGATCGCATTTGAGATCTCTTTGAGCCAGTTTTGCTCAACAGGAGCGTCATTTCGGGTTATTATGTGTGACATTATTTATAACTCAACGATGTTAAGAGGAAATCATGGCGTCAGTAAGTACCAATGAATTCAAAGGCGGTTTGAAATTTATGTTTGATAACGAGCCATGCTCAATTATCGACAATGAATATGTTAAACCTGGTAAAGGCCAAGCATTCAACCGTGTAAAACTTCGCAAATTGCTTTCTGGTAAAACACTAGAAAAAACATTTAAATCAGGTGAAAGCTTCGAGCTTGCTGATGTTGTCGACGTAGAGCTTGACTACTTGTACAGCGATGGCGAATTCTTCCATTTCATGAACAGCGTAAGCTTTGAGCAAATCGCTGCTGATGTTAAATCGGTTGGTGACACGGCTAAATGGTTAGTAGAAAACAACACTTGTACTGTGACTCTTTGGAATGATAATCCAATTACGGTGACACCGCCAAACTTTGTTGAGATTGAAGTGACTGAAACAGATCCAGGTCTGAAAGGTGATACTCAAGGTACTGGTGGTAAACCAGCTACATTAGCAACAGGCGCTGTTGTTCGTGTTCCACTGTTCATCGCTATTGGTGAAGTAGTGAAAGTAGATACTCGTACGGGTGAATACGTAGGTCGTGTGAAGTAATTTCGATATAGATCGAGATTATTTTGCATAAAAGGTCACTTCGGTGGCCTTTTTTATTGCGTGAATATGTTGTTATTTATATGACAGAAACAAAAAAGGTTGGCATAAAGCCAACCTTTTTTTATTCATCTGAAGTCAGACTAGATCATAAAGATAAACACAACAGAAAGAACGGTTGCTAATGCTGCCGTTGCATAACAAGCAATTTTGCCTGCTGTGCCTGTGTGGAATTTAAGATCGTGCATACCATGGTGTACACGGTGCATTGCATGCCACATTGGCATTGAGATTGAACCAATCACAAATAATGCACCAATGATGCTTGTTACAAAACCAGCAACACGTAGGTAGTTCATTGACTCAGGACCGATCACGCCAAGTGGTACTAAAATACCAAGAACAAGGATTGTTACTGGTGTTAGCATCGCAAACCAAGTGCCGCCAGCACCGAATAAGCCCCACCATACAGGTTCGTCAGAACGCTTTGGATTAAGATTTACCACAATAACTCTCCTTAAACGATAACCAATACAAGTAATGTAATTGCTGCAACTGCAGCCCATTGTGCAAGCACAACCACTTTTTTATCTAGTGTTTTACCACCCAGACGAATCGGCATTACTTGCGGCATCATGCTAAAGAAAGTTTGAGCATGGAATAAGCTACCCGCTAAAGCAACAATGTTCAAAGCAACCACAATAGGGTTTGCCATGAAATCTAACCATGAAGCCCAAGCCAGTGGACCTTTTACTAAACTACCTAAACCAACAAGCAGACAGATAGTAAAGAAAATCAATGGAAGAATGGTTGCTTCACGAACCATGTAAAAACGGTAGAAAGGGTGATCTTTCCACCACGTACGTGTCATTTCGCGAACGTAAGGTTTACGGTTGCTCATCCTTATGCCTCCTGAGGTTTAAGCATTGCGATAAGAAAGTCTTGAGATGATGCAATCTTACCTTGGTTTACTGCCGCAGCAGGGTCAACGTGTTTTGGACATACTTCAGAACAGTAACCAACAAACGTACAACCCCAAGCACCATTGTCGCCATTGATTAGTTTCATACGTTCAGAAGAACCACTATCACGGCTATCAAGGTTATAACGATGTGCCATTGTTAGTGCTGCAGGGCCAATAAATTCAGGGTTTAGACCGAATTGAGGACAGGCTGCGTAACATAGACCACAGTTGATACAACCAGCAAATTGTTTGTATTTTGCCATTTGCTCAGGAGTTTGGTTGTTTGGACCTTGCTCAGGAGTACGGTCATTACCAATGATGTAAGGTTTGATTGCTTCTAGGCGCTCAATGAACGGCGTCATATCAACAATTAAATCTTTCTCAATAGCAAAGTTAGCTAATGGTTCAATGGTTAAGCCATTTGGGTAATCACGTAAAAACGCTTTACATGCAAGCTTAGGAACATTGTTAACCATCATGCCGCAAGAACCACAGATCGCCATACGACAAGACCAACGGTAAGACAGGTCTTTATCTAGGTTATCTTTGATGTAGCCTAATGCGTCTAATACAGAGGTTGTATCATCACAAGGTACATCAAATGTTTGTAGGTGTGGTTCAGCATCAGTCATTGGATTATAACGCAGAATGCTTACTTTTTGGACTCTTTTGCCAGCTGTCATTATGCTTGCTCCTCTGCGTTTTTCACGGCTTTCTCTGCTGCCGCTTCTTCTGCTGCTGCTTTCTCTGCTGCTTCACCATATAGGCGAGCTTTTGGTTGAGATTTAGTAATAGTTACGCTGCTGTACTTGATTGTTGGTGCAGCATCTTCGTTGTAATACGCTAATGAGTGTTTTAAGTAATTTACATCATCACGCTCTGTACAACCTTCGTCTAAACGTTGGTGTGCACCACGAGATTCTTTACGTAAAATTGCTGAGTGAGCCATTGTTTCAGCCACTTCAAGACCATAACCAACTTCGATTGCGTATAAAAGGTCTGTATTGAATACTTTGCCTTTATCTTTGATGCTGATGTTTTTGTAACGTTTTTTCAGCTCAGCCAGTTTATCAACCGTATCTTGCATTTCGTGTTCTTTACGGTAGATACCACAACCAGCTTCCATTGAGTGACCCATTTCAGTACGGATATCAGCCCAGTTTTCATCGCCTTCTTGTGCTAGTAAAGCATCAATACGAGCTTCAACAGCTTCGATTTGAGTTTGGATAGAAGCATCGTTCCAAGTTGTGAATTCAGCGGCACGTTCAGCGGCTTTTTCACCAGCAAGACGACCAAATACAACAAGTTCAGCTAGAGAGTTTGAACCTAAGCGGTTTGCACCGTGAAGACCAACAGATGAACATTCACCAACCGCGAATAGGCCTTTGATGTTTGTTTCGTTGTTCTTATCCGTTTCAATACCACCCATGGTGTAGTGAACTGTAGGGCGAATTGGAATTGGTTCTTTAGCTGGATCAACGTTAACGTAAGCTTTTGATAGCTCACAGATAAACGGAAGACGCTCATTTAGGTATTCTTCACCTAGGTGACGAAGATCCAAATGCACTACATCACCCAGTGGGTGTTTAATAGTGTTGCCTTTTTGAAGTTCATGCCAAAATGCTTGTGAAACTTTGTCACGAGGACCCAGTTCCATGTATTTGTTCTTTGGCTCACCGATAGGAGTTTCTGGACCCATACCGTAATCTTGTAGGTAACGGTAACCATTTTTATTGATCATGATACCGCCTTCACCACGACAACCTTCAGTCATCAAGATGCCAGTACCTGGTAAACCTGTTGGGTGATATTGTACGAATTCCATATCACGTAGAGGTACACCATGACGGAATGCCATAGCCATACCATCACCAGTTACGATACCGCCATTGGTATTACAGTGGTAAACACGACCTGCGCCACCCGTTGCTAATACAACAGATTTTGCTTTAATACAGATAAGTTCGCCTTCAGCCATATGAATAGCAATAAGACCTTGAACTTGGCCTTCTTCAACAAGAAGGTCAACAACAAAATATTCGTCAAAACGATTGATTTGAGGGTATTTCATTGAAGTTTGGAACAGAGTATGAAGCATGTGGAAACCGGTTTTATCGGCAGCAAACCACGTACGTTCAACTTTCATACCACCAAAACGACGAACGTTAACTTCGCCATTTTCTTTACGGCTCCAAGGACAACCCCATTGTTCTAATTGAGTCATCTCGCGGTATGCATTTTTTACAAAGTATTCAACAACATCCTGTTCACACAGCCAATCACCACCACCAACAGTATCGTTGAAGTGATTGTCTAGTGTATCTTCTTCCTTGGTCACGGCTGCGGATCCACCTTCAGCGGCAACAGTGTGCGAACGCATAGGGTAAACTTTTGAGATTAGAGCAATGTTAAGCTCTGGGTTCGCTTCTGCTGCTGCTATAGCGGTACGTAGACCTGCACCGCCCGCGCCGATCACTGCAATATCTGTGGTTATAGTTTTCACAGTTATTCTCCGGGATAAAAGATAAAAAATTAAATTAACCATACAAATATGATCAATTATGTGAATCTAGCCTGCTCATGTGAAAAAAAAGAGCAAATAATAACTTAAAAATTCTGATGCCATTCTAAATGAGCTTTTAGAATAAAAATTGATATGGATAAAGTTTTGTAGTGCAAGTACCACTAATGGGGTGGTTTATTGTGAATAATGTGATCTCCGTCAACTAGTTACAGCTGTTAATTTTGGCGTTAAATTGTAGTTAAGTTGTTGCTTTTTAAGTGATAATGATTCTTATCAGACCTGTATCCCCTTGAAGGTTAAGGGGATTTATAAAGTTAAAAAATAGGTAACCTTAAAATCGGTTATCAGGTATCATTTTGGATAAGTTTTTCTAATGTATAAAATTATGACTAGTCAAAACTGGATGCCGAGCGCATCAATTGAACAATTACAGCAACGTGCTGATATTCTTGCTTTAATCCGTAGATTCTTCTTTGAGCGAAAAGTGATGGAGGTGGATACGCCAGCAATGAGTCATGCAACCGTGACGGATGTGCACCTTCATACGTTTCAAACTGATTTTGTTGGCCCTGGTTACGCAGATGGCGTACATCTGTATTTTATGACCAGTCCAGAATTTCATATGAAGCGCTTACTGTCTGCGGGCAGTGGTGCGATTTACCAAATTAATAAAGCCTTCCGTAATGAAGAAGCTGGGCGTTTTCATAACCCTGAATTTACGATGTTGGAATGGTATCGCCCAACGTTTGATCATCATCAATTGATGGATGAAATGAATGAGTTACTTAAACTTGTTTTAAAATGTGACGATGCTGAACGAATGACATACCAAGAGGCTTTCATTCAAGTGCTTGGTGCTTGTCCATTAGAAGCATCGATGGATGAACTTAGAGCTGTAGCAGCATCGTTAGGGTTGTCAGACATTGCTGATGTTGAAGAAGACCGAGATACATTATTACAATTGCTATTTAGTATGGGCGTTGAGGAGAAAATAGGACAAACGGTGCCAGTTTGTGTTTATGATTTTCCGGCTTCTCAAGCAGCTCTTGCTAAAATTAATCCTGAAGACTCTAGGGTCGCTGAGCGATTTGAGGTGTATTTTAAAGGAATTGAATTAGCGAATGGTTTCCATGAACTTGATAATGCGAAGGAACAACTCGCTCGTTTTGAAGAGGACAATGCGAAACGAAAATCAATGGGTTTGATTGAGCAACCGATCGATTATCATTTGATTGCAGCATTAGAAGCAGGATTTCCCGATTGCGCTGGTGTGGCGTTAGGCATTGATCGTTTGATCATGTTAGCAATGGGGGAAAAGCACATCGATCAAGTGATGGCTTTTCCTTTTGATAGAGCGTAATACTAATCCACAGAAGTGAGTGTGCATTGACTTACAGCGATTAGCTAACGATAAGTCCAGTGCCAATCACCGCTAAACAAGCACCTAACCACGCAAAGCGGTTAGGTGCTTTTTTTGTGTATAGCCACAATAAAGGCAAAATAATAATCGGTGTGGTAGAAGAAAGTAAGGCAACCATACCTACATTTCCTTCTTGTAAGGCATATAAGATTAAGGTCATACCTATTGTCATTGCAAGAAATCCGTTCAAAGCGACAATGCCTAAAATACGAAGGTTAATCGGAGTGATAGGGCGTGAAATGGGTAGGTTAGTTAATCTTAATAAGCTATGAGCCGCAAAAGCTGAGGCCATTCGAATTGCGGAAGCTGCAATAGGATCTGCACTGGTTAGCATCACCGGTTTTGCGATCACACCGCCAAGCGCTTGGCAAAAAGCGGCAAGTAAGCCCAGAGCGATTGCGATCCAAATATTTCCTTTTACTTCCTCCCATGTATCTTGGTTATCCGTTTTTTTCCCAAAGAAAATAGCAATGGAGACGCCAGAAAATACAGAGATGGCACCGATAAGCTCCCACCCTTGTAAGGTTTCATTAAATAACCAATAGCCAAGAATAGCGGAGAATAAGGCATGACAAGAAAAGAGTAATCCGGCTTGTCGAGGGCCCATACGATTAAAGCAGGCAAATAAAGCGGTATCTCCAATGAAGATGCCAATAAAACCAGAAAGCATCATTGGGTATAAATGAGAGGACTCAATAGAGGACCAACCACCCGTAAACCAAGCAAGACTCGATAACATAATGGTTACGCAGCCCATTCGCCATCGGCTATAAGCAAATGCACCAAGATGACGAGCGGGTGCAACTGAAATCATGCTTGATAGTGCCCATAAGCACGCAGCACCAAGTGCTAACCATTCATATCCCATTATCATTCCATTGATTATTTTTTATTCATTAGTTTTAGATTATCTGAACTTAAAAAAATAGCGAACACAAGGTTCGCTATTTTGGTTTTATTTTAAGTAAATTATTTATTTTGCAATATGCGCAAATGGAGTACCCATACGAGTTGGAACGCCATTTTCCATTGATGCATCAAATTTAATTGAATTAGGAGCAAATAGGTTAATAACCGTAGAGCCTAATTTAAAGCGACCCATTTCTTCCCCTTTCTTAAAGCGAATGACATCATCACCAGAAAGAGGGTAATGCCACGTCTTAACCGCAGGGCCTGTAGGTGGAGTAACCGTATCAGCCCATGTTGTTTCAATACTACCAACGATAGTTGCACCAACAAGAACTTGAGCCATAGGACCAAATTCAGTATCAAAAATACAAACCACACGTTCATTACGAGCGAATAGGTTTGGTACGTTCTCTGCGGTTAATGGGTTTACAGAAAAAAGATCACCAGGAACGTAAATCATTTTACGTAATGTGGCATCGCAAGGCATGTGTACACGGTGGTAATCGCGTGGTGATAAATACAGAGTTGCGAATTCGCCGCCCATAAATTCTTCAGCCAGCTCTTCATCGCCACCAAGCAGTTCTTGAGCTGAATATACATGACCCTTAGCTTGAACTAATTGACCGTCAGTAATCGGACCAAATTGACTTACACAAGCATCTGCAGGATGAGAAATGACATCTTCATCTTCATTGATTGGGCGAGCACCGTCTTCTAATTCACGAACAAAGAAGTTATTGAACGTAGAATATGCTTCAGGATTTGGGTTCTTAGCTTCGCTCATTTCAACTTTATATTGTTTAATGAACCACTTAATTACCGCAGTGGTTAACCAACCCATTTTTGCTGAGGCTAATTTGCCAGCTAAACGAGTAAGTGCGTGTTTTGGGGTTAAATACTGTAACCCTATTTTTAAATTATCTGACACGTTATTTGCCTACTAGTTATCAATTAAGATGAATATTACCACATCTTCACTTTGTTTATTAATCGGCTTTTTTGCTGCGAGAGAATTGACGGTTCGCCTTATTCTCAGACATACTTTCAATGATCCGGTGGTAACTATCAAAGCGTAGTTTAGCAATTTTACCACTCTTAACGGCTTCTTGAAGAATGCAGCCGGGATCATCTTTATGTTTACAGTCTCTAAATTTACAGCCACCAATGAAACCTTTGAATTCAATAAAGGATTCAGTCACTTCTTCTTTTTCTAAGTGCCAAAGGCCAAATTCACGAACTCCAGGGGAATCAATAAGATCACCGCCATGAGGGAAATGATACAAACGTGCCGCTGTTGTTGTGTGTTGACCTAGACCCGAATTTTCCGATACCGCACCTTCCATTATTTCAAGCTCAGGCATTAAGGCATTAACAAGACTTGATTTCCCTACACCAGATTGACCAACAAAAATATTAATGTGATCTTTTAGTTCGGCTTCAAGCTCTTCAACGCCATAGCCTGATTCTTTACTGACATATTTTACTTTATAGCCAATATCTTCATATAAACTTAGGATTTGTCTCACATCAATAAATTCTTTTTCAGACAATAAATCCACTTTGTTCAGTACGATCAACGGTTTGATGTGCAACGTTTCTGAAGCGATAAGGTAACGGTCAATAATGTTTAGTGAGAGTTCAGGAAGAATAGAAGAGACAATCACCATTTGGTCAACGTTAGCTGCGACAGGTTTGATACCGTCGTAATAATCTGGGCGAGTCAGCATAGAGGTTCGTGGCTTAACTGCTTCTACAACACCTGATATTCCTGCAAGTACTTCTGTTCCAGGGCGCCAAATCACGCGGTCACCAGAAACTAAGCTTTCAATACCTCGACGTAAATTACAACGATGTATTTCTTTAGTATCTGGATCTTCAATATCCGCATGTTGGCCAAAGCGAGTGATCACTAGACCTTCTTTAGCGGCTTCTAATGAAGATTCATCCCACTCGATGGTGGTTTTTATTTTTTCAATACGTTTGCTTTGATTTGAACGTACTCGGCGTACTTGGCCTTTAGTTAGCTTTTTCTTCTTTGCCACGAAATGATTTCACTTGTAGGTTGGCTTTCAGTTTTATGTTGAAAGATAAATCGGCCCGAGTATCATACCCTTTTTAGTTACAAAATAGGCAACTCTCTATGGCAATTAATGATCAAAACCTGATTTGGGTTGATTTGGAGATGACAGGCTTAGATCCTGAAACTCATAAAATCATCGAAATCGCATCCATTGTAACTGATGCTCAGCTAAATATTTTAGCAGAAGGGCCTGTTATTGCTATTCATCAATCAAAAGATGAGTTGGCTAAAATGGATGACTGGTGTACCAATACACATACTAATAGTGGTTTGGTAGCTAGAGTAAATGCAAGTGAACATGATGAAGCGTCAGCCATTGAAGAGACGATTGCGTTTCTTGAAAAGTGGGTGCCAAAAGGCGTATCGCCAATTTGTGGTAATAGCATTGGCCAAGATCGTCGTTTTCTTTATAAGCACATGCCAAAATTGGAAGAGTATTTCCATTATCGTTATGTTGACGTGAGCACAATTAAAGAGCTTACTCGCCGTTGGAAGCCTGAAGTACTTGATGGCTTTGAAAAAACAGGGACACATTTAGCATTAGATGATATCCGTGAATCTATCGCTGAATTGAAGTATTACCGTAAAAATATCTTCACAATTTAACGAACTAGATCAATTTGATTGTTTGTTGAGCGAATTTTGCGGGTTTTAAAGAAATTTCGTTTTTTTTTCAAAATCCGCTTGCATCATCACGTTTTACTCGTATAATTCGCAGCCTCTGAACGAGGAGCTACTCCTTATCAGAATGCGACACTAGCTCAGCTGGTAGAGCGCAACCTTGCCAAGGTTGAGGTCACGAGTTCGAGCCTCGTGTGTCGCTCCAATTTCTTTTTGAAATTGGCTTAAAGTCTCATTGTACTTAACAATGCATCCGGACGCGGGATGGAGCAGTTTGGTAGCTCGTCGGGCTCATAACCCGAAGGTCGTAGGTTCAAATCCTGCTCCCGCAACCATATTTTGATTTAATGCTTTTATAGCGTTAATCATGTAGTATTCGATTCGATTGAAAACTTCGCATTAGCTGAGGTTTCCAGAATCTGGTATTACGATATTTTTACTTACTAAGTAAAAATGGCATATAGTTTCATTGTACTTACACAATGCATTCGGACGCGGGATGGAGCAGTTTGGTAGCTCGTCGGGCTCATAACCCGAAGGTCGTAGGTTCAAATCCTGCTCCCGCAACCACATTTAGATTGAATGCTTTATAAGCGTTGATCATGCGACACTAGCTCAGCTGGTAGAGCGCAACCTTGCCAAGGTTGAGGTCACGAGTTCGAGCCTCGTGTGTCGCTCCAATTTCTCTTTAAGAGCTTAATGGTTCTTCTCGAAAAGGGAATTTGGTTTATAGTCTCATTGTCTTAAACAATGGCATCCGGACGCGGGATGGAGCAGCTTGGTAGCTCGTCGGGCTCATAACCCGAAGGTCGTAGGTTCAAATCCTGCTCCCGCAACCACATTTAGATTGAATGCTTTATAGCGTTGATCATGCGACACTAGCTCAGCTGGTAGAGCGCAACCTTGCCAAGGTTGAGGTCACGAGTTCGAGCCTCGTGTGTCGCTCCATTTTCTCTTTAAGAGCCATTAGGTTCTTCTCGAAAAGGGAATTTGGTATAAAGTTCCCATTGTACTTGAACAATGGCATCCGGACGCGGGATGGA
>NZ_MAJV01000169.1:0-497 GCF_001691065.1 Aliivibrio sp. 1S128
GGCAGTAAAATTCAGCTAAGTCTATGTCGTAGTAAACGTGTTATTGCGGCGTTATGTGTTCCCAAGGGGTAAGTATGGATATCCAGTTTAAAAGAGCTTCTGAGCTAAAATATGCTGAGTCACTAACTCAATCCAACATGGCTAGTTATTATTTAACTCGGAATATCGTTTGGGATAGCAATCTATTTATCAACAATTGGGCTCTCTTGGATAACTTTGAAATATTCGTGGATAATCATCGAGTTGGTATTGTTCGTTTTAGCTATAACGAATCAACCACTTTTCTGCGAGACTTACAGTTAAGCCCAGAATTTCACGGTAAGGGTATCGGTGCGAAAAGTCTCGATATGATTATAAATCACGCTAGACAGCATCAATCAAAAAAGTTACTTCTTCGTGTGTTCAGTGAAAATCCAGCAATCAAGTTATATAAAGAAAAAGGGTTTACGCAAACCGTGAAAGTGAATGGGTTAATAGTGTAGTGGTCAAGTAAAACT
>NZ_MAJV01000170.1:0-1276 GCF_001691065.1 Aliivibrio sp. 1S128
TAGCAAATCGTGTTGATGCATTTGTTATAACCATCTGATAATGTTACTGAAACCGTAACTGTTTACCTTCAACATTATAATCACTACCTTGATCATCTATTTCCAGCAAGTCATGCTCTTTGGCACCGATAGCTATCACTTATTCGCTTTATTTTTTCTTCGTAACAATAACGTAATTAATTAGAGTTAATCCAATGACAAAACACCAAAATTGTAAGCTAGGTAGCACCGTTGAAACAGATCCAACAAGTAAACCAGAACCAAGCCCAATTGCAATTTTTTGAAGAGTTGTCATTTTCAAAGTCCTTTTTTATTCAATGATTACTAAATAGCTACAATCTATAGTATGAAATCAATTCTACCTTAACCATCACTTAAACTATTAATATTTAAGTGTATTTGAGAACTATCTCACCTAGGTTATAACGCCTGCATAACACGTTTGCTACCATGCAGATTAAGCCTAAATTTACCACTTAACACGGTAAACCCAAAGAAACCTAGAATGCCGAATGTAGCAAATCGTGTTGATGCGATTGTTAGCCGCCTTTAAATGAAACATCGTCATGCTCAGTTATTTGCCAAATCATATTTTTTGATAGCGATTCTAAATCTTGATAAATAGTGTATTCATTAATGCACAATAAATGAAGTTCATCAAGAATCGAAGATTTAGACTCCTTAGGTATTTCATAAATATTAAAGCCTAAAAATGGCTTAGGATCTTTTTTAAGACAATGACTAATATCATGGTGAATTGTGAACAAACCTTGCTGAGAGGAAATACGCTCGATAAATGAACTAGCTCGATACATATCAACATTTTTAACTTCAAAAGGATCTAAATCGTTTTCGATTGAATCATGTCGACTACGTAACGCAAACACCTCTCCATCACTGTCATGATGAGAACTACAGCAAAAATACAAAGCAACCAATGGATTATACGACCAATCCAGCAATCTAGTCGGTAAACCGTTATGTTGAGCTAATGCTAACCACTCCAGTTTAGATGTTGGTTGTTTGTCTAGATGCTTTATAGCCGCTCGAGACCAAACATCTAACATATGGTTTTCATCATATTGTTCAAATTGTTCTCTAAACATTTTAGGCTTTAGATCCCATGACTCAACAGCTTGACCTCGATAAACCCAAGAAGAGTCATTTTTATACTGTGATACAATTTCAACATATTGACTTACATTTTCTATTTTCAATTATTACCCCTTAGTTCAACACAGCGGCTAACGCCTGCATAACACGTTTACTACTATGC
>NZ_MAJV01000171.1:0-1122 GCF_001691065.1 Aliivibrio sp. 1S128
TTGATGCATTTGTTATGCGCGCTCTATCAGTTGACCACTATTTTACTGGACCTTTATCGAATTGCTTAAGACCATCATTAATATCAAACCAAGGTGCTTTTGAAGCAACAAAGATATGAAAGTTAGGTTTATGCGTTGGTGTGCAGTCCAGAATACCTAAACGGATATTATGTTTACCACCGGTGATTTTTCTAGAAAATAAGCTTGAACCGCAACACTTACAAAATGCTAGTTCTGTTTCCTCACTTTTTGAGTAGATGGAAACAAACTCCTCACCTTTTGTAAAAGCAAATTTTGACGATGAAACTCCACCAACTGATGAGTAATCTGAGCCAGTAAATTTACGACACTCAGAGCAATGGCAATTCCCCATATAATCAAAATCATCTGGGACTTCAATTCCAATTTTTCCACATAGACATGAGCCAGTTAACATTTCCATTTTTCCTCCTAAGCGCATAACGCCGCAATAAGCGGACTAAAATTGTGGGTTATAATGTGTAGCGAAGCGAAACGTAACCCACTGTTTTAGTTCCGTTTAATTGCCTTGTTATGCCTGATGATCAGGTATTTCACTCAAAAAATCAGTTCCACCAATATCAAGTTTCATTTGAGTGAAGAGAGTACTTAATTGTCCTCGATGATGTGTTTGATGATTAAATAAGTGACTCACCAATTCACCAAAGTCTCGCTTACTCACCACCCCTTTAGAATTTGAATACTCAAATAGCATCTTAAAATCATTTTCTTCAACTTCACTTTTAAGCCATTTGCATATTAAAAGATCTACTTTTTTACGTGTTTCAAATAACAATTTGAAATCAGGAATGATAACATCATCTAATCCATTGGGTTTAGGTAAGTCTGACAAAGTAGCCAATGATACGTATCTGTCTGAATGCTTAGAAAATCTAGTTAACCAAATAAGATCACCTACTAAAATATGGTTAAGAGTTCCGGTTATAGATTTAAAGAATGCTCCTCGATTTTCAGTTCTATCAAAATTATTTAGCTCTTCAACTATTCTGTAAAATTGGTTATTCATGCGCTGATTGTAATCAGACATTAGGATAAAGTGACTCTGTAAGTTCATGGGACTCCTTTAGGCATAACGCCTGCATA
>NZ_MAJV01000171.1:1196-2184 GCF_001691065.1 Aliivibrio sp. 1S128
GTTGATGCGATTGTTATGTTCGATAGATCTCACTGAACTCTAAAGTGTAAAAGTCTCGATTTAACGATGCTTTCCACTGTTCTACATTACGATAGTTATAAAGAGATTTTTGATAATCATCAATCATGCTGTCACTAACATTAAGCCCATAGATAATAGAATTAACTTGATCTACCTTAAATAGATATAAACTACTTGGATCACAACTAAGTTCTACTAGATTATTGGCATATACCTCTCGTTCTATTTTATCGGAAAGTTGATCCAAATAAACAGTAAATCTGCCTTCAGTATCCTCACGACCAATCACTAGTAATTTTTTCAACACGTGTTTATTTTTTAAACGATGTACATTATTAACTACAATTTTATCAGCCTGATCTAACCGGAGAGTTACACGATGTTCTTTCTCATATATCCATTCATCGCTTTTCTGTTGGAAAATTTCAAATAGGATACGATCTTGGCCTTCGGCAGTAATATTTGAGTAATCAAAGTCAAATCGATCAACACGGTATCGAGGCTGCTTTCGATACATTACAGGGAGACATTCTCCATGAAACATTTCAAAACCATCAAACATTCCCGTTGAATTGAGCTGTGGCTCATGTAAATTGGTAAACATATTGCCATCAAAAGCAGATTTAGCCCAAAACCCTATAACCACACCTTTATGCTCGTTAGCATAATGAGACCACATTAATAAATTATCTTTAGCTTCCGTTAAGCTAATAACACCAATTTTATTCTTATTTTCCTCAATATAAGAGATCAGATCATTTGGAGATTCGCATATTTCAAAGTAAGGGCAAAGATCAGCCAATGCATCTTTACAATAGGTAGCTTCAAAAGGGTCATTTAGTGCCGCCAACTGAGTTGCTCTAATATAACCTTCTTTTAGGAAATACTCAGGATTGGACATATATTTATATAAAAGTTTCAATACAACTCCATGTAGAATGCGATTCAAGAACATAACGCCTGCATA
>NZ_MAJV01000171.1:2285-2978 GCF_001691065.1 Aliivibrio sp. 1S128
TGATGCATTTGTTATATGCATATATACTTTGTACAACTATGTATTACAATGTGTAACTTATTAAGGTGTAATTATGAGAAATGAAATGCTAAGTACCCGCATAGACCATGATACAAAACTTGCTTTCACTAGCATCTGCGGTGAAGTTGGTCTAAGCACATCACAAGCAATTAAACTGTTTGCTAAAGCTGTCATTAACCATGGTGGTATTCCATTTGATCTACGAGTTCCGCAACCAAATGAAGTTTCTGCTGCTGCGATGAAAGAACTTGTTGAAAATAAAGGACATAAAGTTAACTCTATAGATGAGATGTTTTCTGAGCTCACTGAAGGCAAAGTGACAAATGTATAACCTAGAATACTCAACCCAATTTAAAAAGGATTTTAAGAAGATAACTAAGATGCCAATCTCCGATATCATCGAAGTTGGCAATATCATCTCTAAATTACAAAGAAATGAAACATTAGCCCCTAAAAATGTAGACCATTCTTTAACAGGAAATTGGAGTGGTTTTCGCGACTGTCATATAAAACCAGACTTAGTTCCATTTACCGTATATTTGATGGGCAACTACAACTAGCAAGAATTGGGTCACATAGCGATCTATTTTGAACCTGACACTGCATATAACGCCTGCATAACACGTTTACTACTATGCAGACCTAGCTGAATTTTAACGCCTTAATCACTGA
>NZ_MAJV01000171.1:3009-3686 GCF_001691065.1 Aliivibrio sp. 1S128
GTTGATGCATTTGTTATGTTGCTACCTAACAGCTCATGAAAAACTTCAGCCGAAAACGCCCACTTAAACTCTTTTTGAGGTTCCCTATTAATTTGAGCTGCAACGTCCAACAAATCACATTCCCCTAAACCACCATTTCTACATACTGATTCTTTATATTTCGTCACCTTATTATTCACTCGAGCAAGTAATTTATTGCCCACTGTTTTAGTGAATTGGACGCTTGCTGGAGCATTTTGAAAAGAAGACAAAATATCTAAAGGTATACCCTCTGACTCCAACAATTGAAGTAATCCATTTTTAAATATTTCGTTGATATTTCCTGTATCTACTTTTTTAAAATCAACTAAGATAAAAGACATAAATGTACTTTCTTCTAAGAAAAATAAACAGTTACGTTCGTCTTGAATAAAAGTATGCATGTACCAATTACCTAGCACATGGGATTCATCTGTAACCTCAGACAACTCACAAGGGTCTAATTCGATAAGGTCTTGGGCTTTCTGAGTACAGCGTAATTGATACATATTAATTTTCTCTAATTATCATGACTTAATGAATATCTATTTGAACACAAATTGCAACATAACGCCTGCATAACACGTTTGCTACGATACAGACTTAGCTGAATTTTACTACCTTAACCACTGAAACTAAAGGCAAACTGACAACGCCGA
>NZ_MAJV01000172.1:0-221 GCF_001691065.1 Aliivibrio sp. 1S128
TTTTTTTTGTAATAAAGATAATGTAGAAGAAATTTTTAATACAATAAAAATATTTTATTCAAATGGATATTTTTTTGAAGTTATGAGTGTTAAAGATATTTGTGATCACGAAAAGTTTAATGAATTCTTACATCCAATGGTTCAGGATTGATGTGACATTGCAAGGATGCGTTAAATAATGCTAACTCATAAAGATATAGATAATAACGACAAAATAGAAA
>NZ_MAJV01000173.1:0-304 GCF_001691065.1 Aliivibrio sp. 1S128
TCAAGCCCATCATGACTAGAGTCATACGACATCCAAAAAATAAATAATGAACATAACAATGCCACAAAATACCCCAAATATTGATGCTCTATGGTTTCATACTCATAGAGTACTTCTTCGTTGTATAAATCCATTCTCATGGTTTCTATTTTATCGTTATTGTCTATATCTTTATGAGTTAGCATGATTTAACCGTATCCATTATTATTTAACATCAATCTTGACCCATTGGATGTAAGAACTCTTTAAACTTTTCATGCTCATAAATATCATCTTCTTTCTCAACCTCATAAAAATGACCATT
>NZ_MAJV01000174.1:0-2697 GCF_001691065.1 Aliivibrio sp. 1S128
TTGATGCATTTGTTATGCGTTTTTTGTACTATTTAGTGATGCTATCATTATTTTAGCCATCTCAAGCTTTGTATCTTTATCATCAGTATCTTCAACTACTTTAAACGAAAGTAGCACATTTTGAATTATTACTAAGCTATCATGATAACCTTTTAACTGCTGCGTTGTCTTACTATATAACCAAAAGAAAACTCCTGAAATAAATTCCACAATCACACCGGAACCAGCAGATATATAAGCAACAGAATCCGCATTATTTAAATCAGTAAAACCAATAAACATACCCGTAACGATCAGAAGAAAACCTACAATCCCAGCAGCAATAGAGGCAAAAAAACTTTTATTGGTATGCTCTTTAACCATCTTATAATACTCACTCAAGTTACTAATATTTATATCTACCAAACGATCAAAATATGTAACATTGTCAGAAGATTTAAGTGGCCTAAGTGTATTTCTTTGAATCTTTAAACTCTCCAATTCTTCAACTAAATGTCGATGACGAATATTTCTTCTAGTTAGAATTAATGCATATGCAAATCCGAAGTAAAATGCTGATGCAGTACCGAGTAACGGAGCATACCTATCTTGATCTTTGTAAATCCCAACAAGCTCTAAAAATCCATCGCCAAAAAATACAAACAATAAAGATATAAATATCAGTAAGCTAAGTATAAAGTCAGAAGATCTACTTTCTTTATGATCTAATCTAACTTGTAATTTACTAATTCTTGAATCAAGACTATCCAACAACCCATCTTTTTCTTGATTATTATGTAATGTTGATTTTTTTTGTGTATTTTTTGACATATATCCTCTAATTTACAAAAACGCATAACGCCGCAATAACACGTGCGAAAGACCGACTTATAAAACCAATTATACTCTAAACCGCGAATGCCGAATGTAAATAGCATCGTGTTGATTGCTTTGTTATGCGTAAACTTAACAGTTAATTAAAATTCCCAACCGGCTTTCTAGCAGATAAGCCAACAAGAAGTACTCCTGATGCTAATAACCATGCGGAGTCCAAGTATGGTAAAAAATCACAATAACCATCAATTAAAGCAATAAATATAAGTAATATTCCAAACACTGATGAACCATAACGTAATTTGTGCTTATTCTTCATATTTATCTTCACCATAACTATTTAAATTAACTTAATATATATTTTATTTTCAGCTTCTACTATATGAAGATAATGTAATACACCACACTTTTTACAACTAGCAGGATGCTTTAGATCTGAACCTCTTTGATTTAATCTAGCAATACCCAAAATTGGATGCCCACATTTTAAACATTGAAAAGCAATATTGTTTCCATATGCATCAACTGATAACTGACTATTATCTGAATCAAATGCTTTAAAATTAGTAATCCTCATATTTATTCCCCCTTTGATTTACGCATAACGCCTGCATAACACGTTTGCTACGATACAGACTTAGCTGAATTTTACTGCCTTAATCACTGAAACTAAAGGCAAACCGACAACGCCGAATGTAGCAAATCGTGTTGATGCATTTGTTATATTTTTTTCTGTATGACTTTATTATGGTATTCATTTAGTTCTAGGCTTACTTCTCGCAATTTTGTATCTGTATCTGCAACTGTATCTATTACTACTTGCATAAAACTATCATTTTTACCTTTTCCCCACCATTCAGCCTTTTCATATTCTTTATTAATGATATCTAAATAGTGTGATTTCAATGAAAGTAGTGCTTCAAGCCTTGTGAAATCGATAGCTCGTTCTTGCGCTTGACGAGAAAGTTTCATTTCCTGTCGTGTTTCAGCTAACTCTTTTGACTGTATATATATTGTATATAAAAGGGCAATAAATGATACGAAGGTTAAAACTACACCAATAGTCCCTGATAAATAGTCAGCAAATTGTGCCCATACCGCATGGTCACTAGATAATTTGCCATTAAACATAGATAGATATGCAAACAAACTTATCAATATCCCAGAAATACTAAGAACTCCAATAACAGATATTACACCAACAATTTTCCGCATTTATTCACCTTAAAAATATAACGCCGCAATAACACGTTTATTACTACGACGACTTAGCTGAATTTTACCGCCTTAAACACCGAAACCAAAGACAAACCTACAACGCCGAATGTAATAAATCGTGTTGATTGCTTTGTTATACGGCACAGATAAAATTAATTGTGTGGAACCAAGATATTACCCACAGTTACATTAACTAAATACGGTTATGATACTTACAACCGACACAAAACCAAGAGAGCAGAATGGACGCTATTGCTCATTTAATTATCATTTTAGGAAACCCATTTGTATATAAAATTGGACGCCTAATTGTTTCAACTTTAAGCATTGGTAAATTGTCCATTCAACCATTACCAACTAAGTTTACCGCTAATTTCGTACAAGCCTTCGATGAAAATAAGGTCGTAGAAAACCAAGTGAAGCAAAACTACTCAATATCATATGGAATTGCCATTTCAATTGGTTACGTCGTAATCGTAGCTATATTTGGAACCCTATTATTTTATAATATTGATGGGTTGATTGAAGCCTAGCTATCGATGTAAAACACCCGTATAACGCTGGCGTAACACGTTTATTACCATGCAAACCAACCTGAATTTAACTGCCTTAATCACGAAACCCAAGACAATCCAGAACGCCGAATGTAATAAATCGTGTTGATGC
>NZ_MAJV01000175.1:0-536 GCF_001691065.1 Aliivibrio sp. 1S128
GTTGATGCATTTGTTATGTTCATTCTCTCAACGCACTAGCAATTTCAACTGAATAGCCATGTTTTTCTAATAAATGCATAAACGGAGAAACATGATTTGCCCCACAGACAACCAGTACAGGAAAGAGGTTTAGCTTTGTAATCCTATTGAGCCACTCTTGCTCTCTCAAACGTAGTCCCTCTTGGATTCGACGGTCTAACTCTTCAAGAGCCTCTGGTGATTCATGGTCATCAAAGTCCATAATTATACCCATTTCAATTACGGATAGATTAGAATAAATCCCTAGAGCAACCCTTTCTTCAGCATTAGGCTCAATGTTTACGTAAGCAAGTTCTAACTCTTTCGCAGCCCTTTGCACAACAGTTGGTTTGCCATCGATCTCTTCTGCTATTGCACATATACCATGTTCTTTTGCAGTGTTGATAACGTAGTCTGAGAAGTCACTGCGTTCAAGATCCCATTGTGTTGAATGGCTCGTACCAATTAATACTACTTTTTTCAATTTTTACTCCTTGAACATAACGCTGGCATAACAC
>NZ_MAJV01000176.1:0-900 GCF_001691065.1 Aliivibrio sp. 1S128
TAGCAAATCGTGTTGATGCATTTGTTATGTGCGATTTAAAGTTAACCACATAGCTTTAAGCTTATCTACTGATATTGCTGGCTTTGTTTTATGAAGCATCGCATGACAATTTGGACATACAGGTTTTAAATCTTTGACTGGATCAATAATATACGCCTCGCCAATATACGCTAAATCAACTTCATGATGCACATGTATATAGCCAGTCCCTAGATCACCATAGTTTTCATGGAAATTAAAGCTACATATGTAACAACTATTTCCATAGTGTTCTATGCACTGAGACCTTGCTTTCGGATTTCGCTCATAGGCATTTATTGTAATTTGCTTTTTAGCACCCTCCGTTAGCACATCACCGTCAATTTCATCAGGGTATGAAATCCCTTGAAAATCAATTTGATATTTTTCTGAGATCGCATCGACAAGATCTTTAGTTTGCACCTGTTTTCCGTAACCAAGAGCATTGTAATACTCGACATGAGATGCTACGACCTCCAAAGCTTGCCTCAGTTTTTGCGTACCAAAATCACTATAGATTTTCTCTAGGTAAACTCTCGTACCTTTGAGATTCATCGTGCGCTTATAAACAAATCCATCCATGATATAACGATAGTTTTGAATATAATCTTGAGCAGAACCTTTTCCCATAATCTGATTCTTGACAGCAAACTCCACCGCCTTCTTCCTAGATAATCGGCCTTCGTAAACTTCACGAGCTAAATCATAGATTTGAAGTGCTGATTCTTCGGTAATTTTCAAATTTTCCTCCTAGCACATAACGCTGGCATAACACGTTTATTACTATGCAAACCAACTTGAATTAACCGCCTTAATCACAAAACCCAAGGCAAACCCAGAACGCCGAATGTAATAAATCGTGTTGATGCGATTGTTGTGCGT
>NZ_MAJV01000177.1:0-5886 GCF_001691065.1 Aliivibrio sp. 1S128
TTTTACTTGACCACTACAGTACTCTCGCATTTTACTTCGAATATCTTCAGATACTTTAATCGTTTTATTATATGTTTTTTTATTCGCTAATGAATGCCAGCGAATATAAAAAGAAGCAGGTAACTCTGTACTACTAATTGAATACCCTGAATGAAACCGCTCACCCCCATCCCAACCTAAAGGATTTTCAGATTCCATGGTAGTTTTCCCTACCATTCCTCTCCATCCACCTTGTTTACGCTCTCCAACAATCAATAAAATATCACCCCTTACTGTGTAATATTTAGGTGAGATAGTCGAAATTGTCCATTCATCTAATTGCTGTGATTTAACTTGATGTTTAGCGGAACAAGCACTAATCAATAGACAAAAAATAATGAGAATACATCGATTAAAATTCATCACTATTTTTACCAAATACCAACGGGAACGCCATGCTCATCAACATAAGCTTGGGCTTCTTTACTTAACTCTGGATAAACAAAATCATCAGCAACTTTATATTCTACGGCTTGTACTTTAAATTGAAGTTCATTATCAAAGCATCCGCCATTAAGAAATACAGAAATCATTCCATCTGGAGCTAAGCCTAATAAAATATTATTTTTGTATGGTCTAAGTTTGTTACTCTTACCACAACGAATATCATGATATTCTCGCATTTTATTTCGTATCTCATCGGAAATTCTAATTGCTTTATTGTAAGTGACTTTATTCACTAAAGAATGCCAACGGACATATAAAGAGCCAGGCAACTCAATACTTTTAATTGAGTAACCGGAATTATAACGTTCCCCTCCCGCCCAACCTAAAGGATCCGATGAAGATACCGTTGTCTTTCCTACCATTCCTTTCCAACCTATTTTTTTCTTTTCTCCAAAAATAAGAACGGTATCCACTCTTACAATATAATACTTTGGAGTTATAGTGGAAACTCTCCATTCATCTAATTGCTGAGATTTAACTTGATGTTTAGCTGAACAAGCACTAATCAATAGACAAAAAATAATGAGAATACATCGATTAAAATTAATCACTATTTTTACCAAATACCAACGGGGACACCGTGTTCATCAACATAAGCTTGAGATTCTTTTTTTAACTCTGGATACACAAAATCATCAGCTACTTTATATTCTACGGCTTGTACTTTAAATTGAAGTTCATTATCAAAGCATCCGCCATTAAGAAATACAGAAATCATTCCATCAGGAGCCAAACCCAATAAAATATTATTCTTATATGGAAGTAATAAATCATAATAACCGCAGCGTATATCGTGATATTCACGCATTTTATTTCGAATATCGTCGGAAATCCTAATTGCTTTATTATAAGTGACTTTATTCGCTAATGAATGCCAACGAATATAAACTAGTCCAGGTAATTCAGTACTTTGAATTGAATAACCTGAATTATATCTTTCTCTTCCCTCCCAAGAGTTTGGATGTTTAGAAAACTTAGTAGATTTTGTAACCATCCCTCTCCACCCACCTTGCTTTTTCTCACCTGTAATCAACATAATATCAACATACGCTGAATAATATTTTGGTGCCATCGTAGAAACTCGCCACTCATCTAATTGCTGAGATTTAATGTGAGATTTAGTTGAGCAAGAGGAAACTAATAAACAAAGAGTAATTAAAAGGTACTTATTCAAAATGGATATCCTTTCTGTTTTTTATGAGACCAAATTTGTCTTTCACGCTCTCCATATTGATTAATCCTAGGCTTCATTGTATACATCCCAGTATCTAGCGCCCAATGATCTGAACAATGGATATAGTGTTTTAAAACGTAGGATGACAAAGATTCCGGTACTTCTTTTATAATAGATAAACCCGAGATATTTTTTGAATGATTATAACAATCTTCATAATATGAATAGAGTTCAGTTAATTTAGCATCAAAAGTTAGAGTGTTATTAGAAAGCGGCACCTTATTTTCGAGCGCTATTTTATGCATTAAGTTAAATGAAAGTAGCTGAAGATCGGGTGAAATGTCTCGCGTCATTGATAATGTGGCTCTAAATCGACAATGCTTATTAGTGAGTCTTATTTTCAGTACATTATTTTGTGAAAAACAACTTGTAGAAACAACATAAGGCAAAAATTCTTGCTTCATCTCTTCTATTTTTGCTGCTGCTTTGTTATTAAATTTCTGTTCGACATGCCAATCATCCTCAGTAATGCTACGTAAGTATGGTTTCATAATCATCACACTATCAATCGGATCTTTATATCCACCACCGATATCTGAATGAACACCAAGTAAGGCGATTTCTTGATGTTCTGGAGCAACTGAATTTAATGCAAAATTATCTCTACACTCATGGTGCGCGGTAAAATGCACCACTTTATTAGCAATGTCTTTAGGTAGATATAGGTTAATACCATGATTGTGTTCGTCTGTTGTATCGAGTAAATCTTTAATACAGCCGATGGCTGATACTGTGTCGTATAAGCCAATAAAGTTAATACTTGTTTTAGAAAAACTATTTAATTGTAATTTCTGATATACCAAACCATCTTGCTTTTTGTATATTTCGTTAGCAAAGTGCCTTGCTGTTGCAGCTCCTCGACTAAATCCAAAAATATCAAAGGTTAATTTGATAAGATTAACACTAAGGTTTAATTTATTTAATTCAAAAAACATATCATCAATAGCTTTCATTGAAATCGCAATAACACCACGATCGCCAACACCTAATCCCATATCCGGAAAACGTTCATCCTCTTCTAACGCTTTCGTTCCTACTCCTTCCATATATATACTAAATACATTTTTTTGCTCTGAATCATAGGATTCACTTAGACGCCCTATATTCGTTATTGAATTATCATAACTACCTCGGTGTCTTTTCGAAAAAGAAGTTAGGTCTTCGCATACTCCTTGTATTTCATCTGGCACAAAACCGTCTTTATCACACATTGCACCAAAATCAGCGTTAAACGAATTGTTACCCGTTCCATCAAAAAAGACACCAAAACGAATTTCTTGCTTAGTAAAATCTAAAATTTCAATAACGTAGCTTTCATTATGAACAAAACTTATATTTCCTAGCTTTCCTTTATGGTGTTCTTCAGGAAAGTGATAATCAGGCGCTTTACTCCATAAATCACCTAGTGTGACTTGCTGGTATACCTTATTTACATCACCTTCTAAGCCACCTTTTTCTTCTTTAGAAAAATCAACAACTGGGGAGCTTTCTGATTCAACTCGCTTATCCCGGTCTTCAACAAGATCAATTAACTCTTGAGGCTCCATGCTAACTTTTATTGGGCCACTCGCTATATTCTCAATAAGGTTCGAGCCTGCTTTTAAACTTATGGTTTGAATGGTTCCAACAGCGTCTTCAATGGTGACTTCAATGCCCTCGTAAGGTTGATTATTTTCATCTCTGAAATCCAATTCAACCCAATTGGTTACTTTTTCACAAGGAATACAACGATCACTCATATTTCACTTCCTTGTTGAAGGGCATTACTCATTGCTAGCTTCCCTGCTTTTTTAACCGTATTTATTTGCTTATCATCCAGATACCAAGCATCAAAAACAGTTTGCTCTTCCCATTGTGTATTTTTAGAAAGCATAACCATAGAATAAGCTTCTAATTCTTCGTTACTAAGTTGGTAAGATCTACCTTGCTTAAGAAAGCCAATTAGCTTCAACTGAATATCAAAATTTAAGTTATAAACTGTTTTCATTAGCTCCGGGAAACGCTGCCACCCTAAGCGCTCAACAATCCATGCGTGTCTTTTAAGTGAATATTGAGAATGGTGTTTTTCTATTCTCCACCATGGTTCAAGCTGATGAGTAAGCCTTGGGGCGCTATTCTTAAAACTAACAGGGATGTCATTAGATATAATCTTAATCTGACTTGCCGTCCCAAGAAACGTTGATAATTCTATTTGGCTAAAAGCTGACAACATCGGTTCTAAGATTATTCGATCATAATATCGAAACAAAACAAGCTCACCGTCAAGCCCTGCAAACGTTAAGCTTTTCCAGTGTTCTATTTGGGTTTCAATACTGTCGGAGTAATAAATAACAAACCCAGATGGTTGCCCTTGAAAGTAAAATAAAAAATCATCAGTAGGGTTAGGCAGCAACCATGGACCAATCTCTTTCTGTGCATCAAATTCAGAATCTAAATACAGAGGGAAAGCATCATTTCCACCAAAATGATAAAAGCGTTCAATAACATTCTTATCTTCAAGCGGATTAACAATAAGATAACTTTGCTCACGCATTACTTTTATTCCTCTCCACAAGATTTAACAGCGATTGCATTGAGCTTTTGAGCATTCTGCATTGAACTTTTTGATGCTTTCATTGGCAGGGCGCCAGCTTTCTCTAACTCTTTCCCCATAGGCAATAGGGCTACTTTGCCTGCATAACCGCTGCCACTTCCTGCGCTACCACCGGAGTTTAGGTTAATAGCAGACCCAATAAGATGAACGCCTGCGGGGTCAATTTTTACGACACTGCCACCGGCTTTAATGGTAATTTCAGTTCCTGCCTCTAACACTATTTTTTGCCCTGATTTTAAGTGCAATTCAGAACCAATCTCTTCTAATCGTTTTTTACCGACTTTGCTATGAACAGAGCCATGAACTTGATGATGAGAATCTCCTTTAATGGTTTCAAACTGGCTACCATCAACGGTTGTATTTCTATTGTTTTTTATCTCATTGAATTGATTGTTATGTACAACTTTATGCTCATCATTAAACACTTCTACCGTTTGGTTGTTCTGAATTTGGCAGTCCATGTCTTTTGCTGCATGTATATAAACTTGCTCGGCGTCTTTTTTATCTTCAAAACGCAGTTCATTAAAATTTTCACCACCAAGAGAGCTTGAGGTTTTAAAGGTACTACGTGTTTTATGCTCAGGTAAAGTATATGGAGGCTTATTATCGCCATTATAAAGAGATCCTGTAATGATAGGTTTATCTGGATCACCATGGATAAAGCTAACAATGACCTCATGCCCTATTCTTGGCAAAATAAACTGCCCATATTGATTGCCCGCCCAGCCTTGAGAAGTTCGTAACCAACAACTTGTCTTCTCATTTCCTTGACCGTTTCTATCCCAATGAAATTGTACTTTGACTCGTCCAAACTCATCACAATAGATCTCTTCATTCTCAGGACCTGTAACAATCGCGGTATCGACATTATGAATTAATGGTTTAGGCTCTGATTTTGTTTTAAAAGGAAGGTGCCAAGGCGAACATCGAAAGCTGGCATGATAACTTGAACTCCCATCCGCTAACTCTTCAAGCACTTGTGGTTGTTGGCCACTATGAAACACTTGAGTGAGCAACCAAGTATCGTTCCATTCTGAATTAGGATGTTCTTGGATCGGTTGAAAATGACCTACCGTTAATTGGGCGCAATCACTCTCGCCAATTAACTCTATTGTGTTCGTTCTCGCTTGTTTCAATACTAATGCAGCTTGTAGGGTTGCGGCTTCTGATGTGCTCTTATTCGCAGGATAATGATATTGCTCTAATCCTAACTCCGAAGCTTGATTTTCTTTATCGTCTTGCTGATGAGCGCCAACAGGATGACGTTGCGGAGTTTCAAAATGATAGTCTTTTACTGATACCTTACCAACACTGACCTTCTGCTTCTTCATTAATGAGGTAATGGTATTACCATCTTTTACCATTCCATTGTCGGCAACAACGCAAAGAGGAGGAAGCTCTGTATAGATTTCAGGGCCATCAGATATAATGAGTTTAGACCCTACATCAGTATGCTCAAAATAAGAAACTAAGCCTTCCTCTGCCATCAATCGTTGAATAAATCCAAAATCCGATTCACCATACTGGACACAATATTCACGCGGTTGATGAGTGTTAAATAATTCGATTTCAA
>NZ_MAJV01000178.1:0-1237 GCF_001691065.1 Aliivibrio sp. 1S128
CAGGGCGAGATCGCGAACGTTTTTTAAGCAACTGAATTTTATTTGACGAGCTAGCCTGACTATGATCTTATACTCCTTTTAAGGAGTTATTCCCTGTGATATCAGCATTTTCTAAACGTTTTTCCTCTATTAATGACCCTCGCCAACAAGCTAAAGTTACTTACTCCCTTTTTGATGTCATATTTCTTACTCTATGCTCCGTTATCACTGGTGCTGAAGGCTGGGAAGATATTGAAGACTTCGGAAATCTACATTTAAACTGGCTTCAATCAAAAAATCTACTGCCAGATGGTATACCTGCTCACGACACCATTGCTCGTATAATCGCAAGGCTTGAGCCAGAAGAATTTAACCAGTGTTTTATTAATTGGATGCTTGATATATCACATGCCTTTAATTCAGAAATAATAGCGATTGATGGGAAAACATTACGCAGTTCATATAACCGTAATGACAGAAAGTCTTGTGTTCATATGGTTAGCGCTTTTGCTACAAAAAACTCATTAGTGTTAGGTCAAATTAAAACTAATGAGAAATCAAATGAAATTACTGCAATCCCGAAATTACTCCAACAACTTGATATTAAAGGGTGTTTAATTACAATCGATGCGATGGGTTGTCAAAAAGAAATTGCAACTAACATTGTTGATAATGGTGGTGACTACCTTCTTTCAGTTAAAAGAAACCAACGAAAACTTCATGACGCGATCAAAGAGCAGCTTAGTGACGTGGTCTTAAATACAAGCTCACCAATGACTATAGAAGAGCAGCATGGCCGATTAGACGTTAGGGAATATTATGTATTAGACGCTGAAAAACTATCAAAACAATTTCCAGAGTGGGCCGGTTTAAAAACCGTAGGAGTTGCCATTGGATTTCAATCTCGAGGCACAGAGACGACCTCACTCGAGTTTAGATATTATATTAGTTCAGCAAGCCTAACGAGTGAGAAATTTGCACAAGCAGTTCGTAATCATTGGATGATAGAGAATCAACTCCATTGGGTTTTAGACGTTACAATGAATGAAGATAAGTGTCAGATTTATAAAGATAATAGCGCAGAAAATCTAGGTGTACTGAGGCATGCTGCATTAAATATGTTAAGAAGTGAAAAAAGTGAAAATAAGAGCATTCGACGTAAACAACGCAGAGCATACGCGGATACTGCATATCTTGATAAAATTTTAGGTACTCAGAACGAAGTGGTTAAAAGTTAGGCATTCACGCTCTTACCCTG
>NZ_MAJV01000179.1:0-113155 GCF_001691065.1 Aliivibrio sp. 1S128
ACTTCGAGAAGTAAAAGCAAACTAGTGATTATCAACTCACAAGTGCCCACACAGATTAATAGGTTTCAAATTGTTAAAGAGCTTTTCTTCTACTTTCAAAGCGTTTTCGCCTTTCTGTGAAGAGGACGGTCATTTTATCTATTTAAGTCTCAGTGTCAAGCACTTATTTAAAACTTAAACTCTAACCATCTTGTCCACCAACCCTTTGCTGCTCTATGTTGAGCGCTCCGTGTCAGTGAGGTCGCATTATAGAGAGCTCGATCATATTAGCAAGCATTAAATGCCTTTTTTTCTATGATTTCTTACTGTTTGTTGGTCATTTAACCGATACAAAACTTATACTTTCTTACCCTTAAGCGGAGCACAAGTTGTTCACAGACTTATCCACAAATCATGTTTAATCAAAAGAAAATTGATAAATCAAATCAACGGCACTGTCTACTCCAGATATTGCTTCTATATAGAGATCACTAATAATTCGATACCTTAATGTAAATTCACCAAGAGAATCAAATATACCTACACCATACTTAACTTGTAAGTCTGGTGCTATATATCCACTAATCGTAACTTGAGACTCTTCACCAGAACCTGCTGTATCTAATTGTAAATCTTGAACTCCAAACGCCTTGCCGATTTCACCAACAACTTTTCCGCTTTTAGCTAAGCTTAATCCTATTAATGTTGTCGTCATTGCATCACCTCCAGTATCACTACCAATGTCCTGCCCTCTTAGTAAATAAGACAAAGCATTAGCTTGTGGCATGCTTGGTGAAGAATATATTTCAACTGTTGGAGTATCTGCTGGACCATTAACACGAACACCAGCAACTACATCATCTCTGGTATTATCAGGATTACGCACCGCTTCAATATCAATGTATGGTTGGTCTGCCGGGCCATTAAATAATATTTTACCTTTGCTAATCTGAAGGTCTTGACCAAATGAGCGATAGGTTCCTTCTTCTATATTCACTTCACCTGTAATAAAAGGACCCTTATTTTTTTGTGTAATATTCAAATTACCAACAAGTCCACCTTCCAAACCAAAGGCTGATAATAAAACATCATCACCTATACTAATATTTATATTAGTTTCAACCGTCATCGGTAACGGAGTATTTTCTTCTACTGGCTGTAAATCATCATTTAAGATTATTTCATCTTTAGATAAACCAATCGCACTTTCTGGTAATTCTTTAATGACGATTCTTCCCCATGGAATACCAATGGAACCTGTAATTTTCGCCAAAGCAGGTGTTACTCTGATTTTCATATCTGGTTTAACTTTTAATCTCACCATTGGTGGTATATTAACTTGAAGCTCATTACCAAATACATCTAACCCTGCTTTCCAATTAGCAAGATCTAACCAATCACCAGAGCCCGTTAAATTAAGGTTGCCTTCAGGTGTCGTTATCACTGATGTAAGCTTACCTTTATGCCCATCAAAATTGATTTCAACATTGCCATCATCAATATCAACCGGTGATATGTCACCTTCTACCTTTATTCCGTCAACATTAAGCTTTCCAAATAATTTAGGATGCTCAGCTTTCCCTGATATTTTAATATCAGAATTAATGATTGCATTTAATTGGCTGAATTCACCAAGAAGGGGCTTTAGCATTGCTAATGAGATTTGCTTAATATCAGAGTGGCCGCTTAATGTTTTAGACCCAGTAAGATGATTTATTTTAAGGTCACCTTTCAATTCCCCATTATCAGTAAGTGCAATCAACCAATCCGTTAGCAATTCATCATTTTGCATTTCTGCATTGATTTGAATTTTATCCCAACCAACCCTGAGTGGTTCTTCCATTTCTTGTTCTATATTACCTTTCGGTAAATAAAGAGACGCTTTCACATAAGGTTTTTTCCCAGGAGACCATTGGGCTAATGCATTAAGGTTAACTTCACCATTAATTGCTGTCTCTTCTGGAAAGAATTTTTTTAATTTATTAAACTCAAAATGATTAATACTGATATCAGCACTGCCCACTTTTCCAGCTTTCAAGTCTTTATTCAAACACAAGGATGCGCCCCCTTGGCTCCAACAGTTAGCTTGCACAAAAAACTCTTGTTCTTTTATGTTATATGCTAATGACGCTTTCTTATCTAAATTCCATTGACCAATATCTGTATTAACATCAGCTTCACTTAATTCACCTTTCCACCCAACACTACGATTTAATGCCCCCTTAAACACCAAGTGAGAATCAATAACGTTAGAATCTAAGTCAATTTGTAACTTATGGCTCTTTTCTTTTCCGCTAAACCGAATAATCAAATCATTAAGTATCTGCTTTTGATATTTACCATCTAAAAGGTTAATACTGATATCTGCATCAATCGATGGCATTGGTACAACATAACCTTTAATAGAGGCTTTATTAATAGTCGCTTGTTCTGGTAGTTCCAATCCCAAGGCATCTATGTCAATGGCAATTTTAGGCTCCGTTAATTTACCGGTTAATACGATACCGCCAAAAACCTTACCGTGAACTTCTGGCACACTGTCTGATAATTCAGGAAAATCTATATCAACATTAAGGTCCCACTCTTTATCCAAAGAACCAGAAATAGAAAGTCCATTATCCCCATGATTCAATGTTAACTGTGTGATATTGAGGTGCGGTTCCCCTGCCCCTTTTATATCGTTAGCGGTTAGGCCGCCATTAATATCTAGCGGATAGTTTCTGAATATTCCATTAATATCGATTAGTGGTGTGTCTACTTCCCACCCCCCTTGTTTTGTTAAGTTTCCAGATGTGATGATTTTTCCACTGATATTACCCTCCGCCTCTGGCCATTGAAGTCCGGGTTGAATATTCTGAAGATAAACACTTCCTTTCCAATTAACTAGAGATGCCAAATTAGCTTCAGCATTACCAGTAATTGAACCACCTAATGTATCGATGATAAAATCAGATAAGTTAATTGTCTCTAAATTACCCTTACCTTCAAGACGGACATCTGTTTGAGGGATTGTTTTTCCCTCTATATATAGAGCACTAGCAAACTGATATTTATCAAGATTACCTTTTGCTTTTAGATTTGGCACACTAACTTTAAATTCTTTCTCTCCTGACAGCGGCCAATACAACTCTGTTTTTGATACATGAATATCAAAAGGTAATGCCTTATTTAATGGTTGAACTTTAATATCAACCATCGCCTTTAAACCACCAGAAACATTTAAATTTGCAGTTAAATCAGCAACACTTCCACTCACACTAATTTTAGCTTTATGCCCTTTTAGTTCTGTTTGTTTTAATTCGGCTATTGCGTTGAGTGTTAAAGGGTAATTCCCTTTTAACTCTATTTTATTTTTTAAAGATAGATTCGCTTGTGGGGTATCTAAATAAAAATCATGAACATCTACATCAAACTCACCAATATCAGCCTTAAATGCTAACTGATTGATGTGAATCGGTGTTTCTTGTTTCAACATAAAATCACGTAATTCGAACTGTTCAATATTAATATTTAAAGGGATGTAAACATTAGGTAGTGTAATGGTATCTGTCGTTGAAACAGTTTTCTTTTCATTAGATTTACTGACCTCGCTTTTAGCCAGTTCAACACGGATCTTATTCCACTTTAGAGGTGTAATAGTTAAATCACTTTTATATAATTTAACTCCTGTAGAAAATGTACTCCATTGAACATGATTACCTAAAATACGAAGGTCTATATTATTTAATGTTATGTTTGACAAATTGATAGGAAATGGAATTGAAAGTAATTTATTTGCTGTTGCTGGTTCTTTAATCGATGGTTCATCTGGCTCTGGAAGCTTAGGGAAATCCAACGTTAGTCCATCAATCGTTATATCATCGACACACAGAGATGGCGTCATTAAACATTTAGTAGTCGCAGAAAAATGAAAATTAGAGACATCGACATTAATTAAGTTTTTATCTTTATAGCTAATCCCTGATAAGGAAAACTCGGGAAGTAAACTGCCTTTCACACCTTTAATCAATAGTTGAGGCAATGCTTTTTCTGCTCCCCATACGATTAAATTTAGTCCTGAATTAGTAAAGACTAAGCCACCAAGCAATAATAAGAGAACCAAAAATATACTAGGTAAAAATAATGCTAAACAAAGACAATGGCGACTAAAGCGACGTTTCTTTATTACTATCTTAGTATCTTGATCTTCATTTACATCCAAAGAACTCATATCTCAGGCCCTAAAGTAAAATGAATTTTAAATTCGTCACCTGGTTCAGCATCAAATCCCCAAGCAAAATCTAACCTTACAGGTCCAACCGGAGAAGCCCAGCGAATGCCTAAACCAGCACCCATTTTCCAATCTGGCGTTTCAATCCACGCGTCACCATAATCAACAAAAGTGGCTAACCACCAATTACCAACAACTCGATATTGATATTCAAGACTTGATGTTGCCATAAATTGACCACCCGTTAGAAAGCCATCACTATCTTTTGGAGACACCTCTTCATAACCGTAGCCACGGATACTGTTATCACCACCAGCAAAAAATCTAATAGACGGAGGAAGTTTATAAAAATTATCCGTATACATTGCCCCAAGATCAGCCCGAGCAACCCCACGATGATTTTGACCAATACTACGAATGATAGCACCTTGCGCTTGAAGTCGAAGTAACTTCGCATCAGATGTTAATGCTTGATCGGTTACTTCTATCGTAAACGCTTTTTTATCGCCCCACATTGGCATTGTTCCACCACGAGTTCGACTTTTAGAAAATGACATTCCAGGAAGAACTAGCCATGCAGAACCATCTTGAATACCTTGGGTAAACTCTTCATAAAGAAAGCGAGTATAAATCGTTCGATGCCAACCAGAATCAAATACCCAATGTCTTTCAAAAGCCAAATTGGATTCTAAGCTGTCCGTATCTCGATTATCTACATTCTTTAGCCCGTACTTAACAATGTAATAATCTTTAAGCACCTGTTCTAAAGGTATTTTATACGAAACTGTTGCTTCTTGTTCTGGCTTTGAAATTGATATAGCACTATCAAAACTATGACCCGCTTCATTTAACCACGGTTTTTTCCAACGTATTTTTCCTCTTACTCCAACATCTGTCGAATAACCAATACTGGTTTCAAGTTGATTACGTACTTGAGGTTCCAAATGAATCTTCATTGGTAGTTCTCTATTTACTCCAACAGATTCAAGGTTTGGTTCAACATAAACAGAGGAGAACCACCCCGTATTTGAAAGAGATTGATTCAATTCACCGATTTGACTTGCAAGATATGGATCGCCTTCTTTGAAAGGAATAATTGAACGCACTCGTCTCTCTTCTATTTGACTACCTTCAATCGTCGAAGCTCCAAAACTATAACGCTGACCACTATCATAATGTAATCGCACCATTGCTTGATGACGTCCAGGTGCTACTTCTAATTTATTTAAGGAAAAATCACCGTCAAAATACCCTTTCCTTAATGCTAAATTTTGTAAGGTACTTTTTAAGCTTTCGTAATTTCCATGATTCAACACTTGGCCTAGATTCAAACCAGAAGACTCAACCGCACGAATAAAATCAACATCATTTTCGGCTTCTCCCGTAATCAAAATGTCACTGACATAAATATAAACAGGTTCCCCGGGATCAACATTAACCACAAGAGTCTGCTCGCCCTTTTCTCCTTCCACAGAAAATGTAATTACTGGTTGGTAATAACCAAGAGCTTTTACAGCATCATTAATATTATCTTCAAGGCGTGATTGAAAGCGAAGAGAGACTGAATAGTCTTCTTCTGGGATTCCAGAAATGTAGGCATCTACATTACTTAATAAAGGTCCTTCTAAGCCCTCAACGTCTAATTCCACTTCAGCCATTGTTTGAAATGGAAAAATAAACAAACAGGAAATTAAAACGAGGGGTAACTTCTTTGTCATACTTATAATTATTCTATTGATTCAATAATACATTCTATGTAATGGTAATTTACTCGCTTTGTAGAGTAGCACAAGGTAAAAGTCTTCCAAATGACTCAGTTGAAGGATGCGACATGACCATAAATAAAGCTAACATAATTTCTCATTTCATCTTTAATGTGGATTTAAATACAATACCAGAAAAGCATGACGTCATTTATTTTGGAATGGGATGCTTCTGGGGAGCGGAGCGTCTATTTTGGCAATTATCAGGCGTATACTCGACTGCCGTTGGGTATAGCGGTGGAACAACAATAAACCCTAACTATAAGGAGATCTGCACTGGTGAAACAAACCATGCTGAAGTTGTTAAGGTTGTCTTTGATCCTTCCGTCATATCCCTTGAAACCTTACTTCATTCATTTTGGCAAAAACACGACCCAACCCAAGGTATGCGCCAAGGTAATGATATAGGGACTCAATACCGCTCTGTTGTTTTTACTGATTCAGATAAACAAACATCACTTGCTAGAACAACACGACAGCAATATCAGAATGCCTTAAAAAAACAAAATATTAGTGATTTAATTACCACTGAAATTAGTCCTCTTGAGACCTTCTATTTTGCTGAAGAATACCACCAACAATATTTAGCAAAAAATCCGAATGGTTACTGCGGTTTAGGTGGTACTGGCGTTTGCTTCATATAAAATAAAAAAGGTGCTCATGATTAGCACCTTTAATTTCAATCAATTGGTTTACGCTGGCATAGCAGAAAGCTGGCGGATATGCAGATTAACCTCACTCATTACTGATAACATTCTTTTATTTTCATTATGTGGCATCAGAAGCCTTCCACCATCAAACTCAAATGAACCAATACCTTCAATGTGAAGTTGCCCTTTAAATAACGTTTTAACAAATCGTGCGATTTGAAGTGGTCGATAAGCCTTAAAATTTCTAAACATAGCCATTACCTCAATAATCCATATAAGGTTTTATTAATAGTTCATCAAAACATATGTACATCGCCACTATGTTTTATCTAAAAATATCACTTTTAAACATTTGTCTAACATTGTAATCCACAGAACAATGTACCGCAAGCTGGATTTCACATCTAATTAACAATTAACATCCATACACTACTGGTCGAATCGCTTTTTTGTTTTCTCTGCACTACACTATCCCTACTCATTTTTAAGGATAATAATAATGAAAAAAGTAAAACTATTAGTACTTAGTACTGCTTGCCTATTACCTTCCCTTTCTTTTGCTAATAATATAACTCTCAATCAAACGATACCTCCCGTTTCAGTAAAACAATACGGTGAGATCTTTTATACTGATAATGCCTTCCAATACAGTAACTGGAATACAGAGCAGTTAAAGGGCAAAGTCAGAGTATTGCAAGCAATTGCAGGTCGCAGCAACGCTAAAGCAATGAACGCTGATCTTATGAGTGCTATCACCTTAGAAAAGTTCCCTGAATCAAAATATCAAACCACTACAATCATTAATCAAGATGATTCAATTTGGGGCACTGGTGGTTTTGTAAAATCTTCCGCCGAAGAAAGTAAAAAAGATTTCTCTTGGTCTTCGATGGTTCTTGATGAAAATGGAGCTGTAGCTAAAGCTTGGGACTTAAAAAAAGAAAGTTCAGCAATTATTGTTCAAGATAAGCAAGGAAATGTTATTTTCGTTAAGGAAGGAAAACTATCTGAAGATGAAATTGGTCAAGTTATCTCATTAATACAAGCTCAGATTTAAATAAATACCTTGCTTATGAAATGTTATATTATTACATTTACCGCTCAAGGCATCTTTAAGGCGGTATAATGCAATCGTATTTTTTTACTAAACAGCGCTGGTTAAATTGGAGCTTAGTCGCTCTTTTAGTGCTGTTTGGTTTTTTGATTGCAAACCACCAAGTTGATACCAATATACAACACCATGAAAACCACCACTGCCAATTATTTCATTCTATTGGCTCTGGACTTATTGCTCATGTTGCCGCCTTACCATTTATCCCTCAACGAATCATACCATCGACTTTTTCTACTATAGAAAACAGTAACCCATTATTTATTACCGTACATTCCCGAGCTCCTCCTTTATTTCTATTTTTTAATTCAGTAAATTCAAAAATTTATAACTCTTAAATAATAGGAAACAATTATGTTTATCCGTAATAAAAAAATGCTACTTAGTCTCGCTATTTCAAGCTCTTTATTTTCAATTCCTTATGCTGCAAATGCTAGCGACCACGAACATCATGAGCATGAGCATCACGACAGTGAGCACCGTCAACATAGCGCTCATGTTCATGGCGTTGTTGAAATGAACATCGCTCAGGATGGCGAACATATACTCTTTGAGATAACAGCGCCTGGATCTGATGTAGTTGGTTTTGAATACGCTCCAAAAGATGAAAATCAAAAACAAGTTCTTGCTCAAGCGGTTAAAACCCTGAATAACCCTGATTCCATTTTTGTATTACCTAGCGATGCAAAATGTACTCTAGAAGAGGTTCATGTTTCTCATAATCTCTCTAATGATGAGGGTCATGATGACCACGACCACGACCACGACCACGACCACGACCACGACGAGCATGATGGTGAACATCATGAAGAACATAGCAAACACGGTGAATTCAATGCCCAATATGAATACCATTGTGAAGCCATATCTGCACTAAATGAGATCGAAACTAAATGGTTCACACAATTTACTCATAGCCAAAAAATGACAGTTCAATATTTAGGTGACTCCGGACAAAAAGCCACAACATTAACGGCTGATGCTCCAGCTATAACTCTATAAGTAGGTATGGCGGTGGCAACACCGCCATCATTAATGATGAATATTATTGAATTATCAAACCTAACGTTTTATTGGCCAAATCAAACAGAAGCAACGTTAGATATTCCAGCGTATCAACAAAAACAAGGCACTAAAGTATTTATCAAAGGTCCAAGTGGCAGTGGTAAATCAACATTATTGAGTTTACTTACTGGGATTTTAGCACCTACTGAAGGCACCGTTATTATTAACGGCACTGATATTGAACAGTTAACATCAAATCAAAGAGACCGATTTAGAGCCGATAATATTGGTTATATTTTCCAGCAATTTAATCTACTCCCTTATTTATCTGTTATTGATAATGTCATTCTGCCTTATCAATTTTCGTCAAAAAAAGCATTATCAAAACCAGAACTGATAAATGAAGCTAAACGACTTCTTTCTGCCCTTCAATTACCAAACTCACATTTTAATAAACCAATTACCGACCTTAGTATTGGTCAACAACAACGAGTAGCGGCAGCGAGAGCTTTTATAGGAAAACCTAAATTAATTATTGCAGATGAGCCTACATCAGCTTTAGATCATGAAACTCGTTTCGCTTTTATTCAATTACTCATGAAAGAATGCGAAGAAAGTAGCGCAAGCTTATTATTTGTTAGCCATGACCCAAGCTTAGAATCCTTATTTGATCTAAGTCTCGACTTAAGAGAATTAAATAAAGCAGGAGTTATTGCATGATAGGTATCGCACAACTTGCTTGGAAAAGCCTAAAAAACCGCAAAACAACCGTTTTATTAACCGTATTAACTATCGCTATCTCTGTCATGTTATTGATGGGAGTTGAACGCATTAGGACTCAAGCTAAAACAAGCTTTGCAAATACAATCTCAAACACTGATTTAATCGTTGGCGCGCGTTCAGGGCAAGTAAATTTATTACTCTATTCTGTATTTAGAATTGGGAATGCGACCAATAATATTGATTGGAAAAGCTATCAAGAAATTAGCAACCAGCGCTCGGTTAAATGGTCTATTCCTATTTCTCTTGGTGATTCCCACAAAGGATTTCGAGTGATGGGAACCAATCAAGATTATTTTAGGTTTTACCAATATGGAAAAAAACAACCTCTCGCATTTAAAGAAGGCAAACCTTTTTCTCACTTATTTGATGTTGTACTAGGTGCCGACGTAGCAAAGAAGCTCAATTACCAGCTTGGTGATAACCTTATTATTGCTCATGGAATTAGTGATAAATCGTTTACTCGACATGATAATTTACCGTTTATTGTGACCGGAATTTTAGAACCAACCGGGACTCCTGTTGATAAAACACTTCACGTTTCATTAGGTGCAATAGAAGCAATACATGTTGGTTGGGAAAGTGGCGCTCATCTTGGGAATTCACCAGATGCCCACACTTTAGAACAACATCAATTTAAACCCAAAGAAATTACAGCCTTTATGCTTGGTCTTAATTCAAAAATTCAAACATTTGGGTTACAGCGTTATATCAATAACTACACTAAGGAACCATTAAGCGCCATACTTCCAGGCATCGCTTTGCATGAATTATGGGGAATGATGTCGGTAGCAGAACAAGCATTACTTGCTGTTTCTATATTTGTGGTTGTTGCAGGTTTAATGGGAATGCTCACAAGCTTATTAACCAGCTTACAAGAACGACGTCGTGAAATGGCAATACTAAGATCAATGGGAGCTCAGCCTAAACATATTTTCACTTTATTAATCAGTGAGGCAATGGTAATTACCATCTTTGGGATCATCGTAGGCCTAATAGGCTTATACCTATCACTGGCAATATTACAGCCTATAATTCAACAATATTACGGCATTGCAATTGAACTTACATTGCCTACTGTATATGAATTAAAACTCTTAGCTATCGTGTTATTCTCTGGTTTTATGATTGGTATCATACCTGCAATTCAAGCCTATAAAAACTCACTTAACGACGGCATGACAATTCGACTTTAGAGGTGCTTCATGAAGAAAAAACTGCTCACTTTTATTTTACTGCTATTGCCACTGGTCGCACACAGTAATGATGTATTAAAACTTGATTGGTTGGATTTAATTCCAGAACAAGAACGTAATCAATTTGATTCTATAGGTATGCCAAAGGTGGATCATAATGGTGCCACAATGGAGCAATCTCTTGTTGGTGGGGTTAGACAAGAATTAAACGGCAGTATGGTAAAAATACCAGGTTTTGTAATTCCTCTTGAAGGGGATGACAAAATGATTACTGAGTTTTTACTGGTACCTTATTTTGGAGCTTGTATCCATGTTCCACCACCACCACCGAATCAAATCATTTATGTGAAATTTGAAAAAGGGGCTCCTATACAGCAATTATGGGATGTTATTTATATAGTAGGAACACTGAAGACCGAAACCATCAATAGCGAACTTGCAGAGACTGGCTATCTTATTGAAGGGGTTCGCTTAGAAGAGTATGACGACGAATAAATAAAAATAACATAATTTTAAACACTGGTTTATTTTATATTGCTATATAGTAAGATAAATAAACCAGTGTAATTGCACAGTATCAATCAAAGTCACCACGAGTAATATTTTTATATCCTCCATCATACTTATTCCAATATAAACAATGGATTACTCTTCAAATAAACACTTATCATTTAACTACCTTTCAGATTGATTTTTATGATTTTTTCTTAATTATCACTTGAGTATTAAAGTTTTTCTTTTCTAATACCGATACTATAAAAAGTAGAACCGTCAGTTATCAAGGCTAAACGACCCCATGAGCTCACAACAAAGTGTCATCACAAAAGATGAGAAATCTAAAGAACAACAAACACACACAAAAGAGCACTATGTGGTAAGTAGTGCTCGACGCCTAAAAGAAATTGCAATAAAACAAGGATTAGCAGCAAAACTTAATCCTCCTAAGCCAGAAGAAACGTTATTAAAGCGTGCACTATATAGAGAAAAAATCCTACGAGAACAACAGCAACAAAACTTAGAACAAATTATTAAATTTGCTCATGATTATTGTAAAGATGAAACAGCTGGAGATCCTGACCCTGATTGGATCCATCGTTTTTTTGAAATGGCAAAAGATATCCATGATCCCTCAATGCAGCGTTTATGGAGTCAGATTTTCAAACAAGAGGTTATTACCCCTGGTTCAACCTCAATGAAAGCACTTAAAGTATTAAAAGACATGACTCAGCGTGAGGCTCAAACATTTCAGAGAGCAGCATCATTAGCGTGCAGTTTTGGGCAAGATAACAGTAAAAAACTGTTACTCGGTTATAAATGTGCAGGCACCCTATTTAATCTCTATAAAGCTGATGGACCTCAACTCGTGCACTTGGGTAACTATAAACTTCCCTACTCTAGTTTATTATTACTGATTGAGTTGGGATTATTACTTGGAACAGAATTAGAATCAGGTGAAATAGAATTTGAACCAGCATTACCTTTACAATACCAAGGTAAACAACTGGTAATCAAACCAATACAAAAGGGATCTCGCCTTGTGTATTATCGCTTCAGTCCAACAGGTGCCGAACTATGCAAATTACTCGGCAATAAACCGAACGATAGCTATTACGATAATGTCATTGCCTTGCTTAGTCAGAAATTTATTGTTGAAACCGATGTGACAAAAAACATTTCAACGATGGCTTAAAGATAAACGCCCAAACCGATTTCGATTTGGGCGCTTACATATTATTCATTTTTAACCGTTAAATAATCTCTCGAACTCTTAATTCATTTAAGCATTGCTCAACAAGCACATCAATTGACTCATGACCTGCTGGTAAATCAATTTCAGGATTTAATGGTTGTTGGTATTCAGAATCAATCCCAGTAAAATGCTTGATCTCTCCTGCTCGAGCTTTTTTATACAAGCCCTTTGGATCTCTTTTTTCACATTCATCTAAAGACGTATTTACGAACACCTCTAAAAACTCATTCTTAGGCAGTAAATTTCTAACCATCTCTCTTTCTATACGATGAGGAGAAATAAAAGCACTTAATACAATTAACCCCGCATCAGCCATCAATTTAGCTAGTTCACCAATACGTCTAATATTTTCTTGCCTATCATGATCTGAAAAGCCCAAGTCCTGACATAGCCCATGCCGCACATTATCACCATCTAACAAATAAGTATGATAACCAAGTTCAGCAAGCTTAATTTCTAATGCACCTGCAATTGTTGATTTCCCAGCGCCAGATAATCCAGTAAACCACAGTACTGCGGGCTTTTGCTTTTTAAGTACAGAGCGAGTTTCCTTGGTTACTAAATGTTGATGCCAAACAATATTTTCATCTTTAACAACGTCTTTGACTGTCATGTTTCATCCTTGAATTAAAATGGGAAAAAATAAGGGATTAACGCGAGTACCAATACCGAATAAATGATCGACATCGGTAATCCCACTTTTACGTAATCAAGCAAAGTGTAGTTACCCACACTAAATACTAATAAATTAGTTTGATAGCCATAAGGCGAGATAAAGCTCGCGCTGGCTCCAAAAAGTACAGCCATAATAAATGGCATAGGATCAACTCCGTATCCAAGAGCCATACTGTAGCCAATAGGGAAAGCAAGTGCTGCCGCAGCATTGTTCGTGATCAATTCAGTTAAAACCAAAGTCATAAGATAGACCGCGATTAACGCTCCCATTACCCCCCAGCCATTAAATAATGTCATGAACATTTCACCCAACAATACAGAAAGGCCAGACGACAACATTAATTGAGCAATAGAAAGAGCGGCGCCAACAATAACGACAATATCAACAGGGAAACGACGACGTAATTCTCCAATATTAATCACGCCGAATCCCAATAACGCTAAAAGATAAACAGACAAACCTTTAATGATAGGAAATAAACCTAATAGTTCAGCAGCAATAACCCCTGCAAAACCTAATAATACAAGACTGCTTTTATCTCCATCTAACTTAGCAGCAGAATCTAAATCACTAATAATGACAAATTCTCTTTTAAGCTGTTGTTTGCTTTGTTCAAAATGTTTACCCGGGACAAGTACTAACGTATCCCCAGCTTGTAATTCAATCTTCCCTAAACCACCTTCAAGTCGTTCATGACCACGTCGAATAGCAACAACTACCGCATCAAAACGGTCCCTGAATTGTGAAGATTTGATACTTTTCCCTCGAATAGAAGCCGATTGGCTTACTACAACTTCAATTAAGTTTTGTCCATTTAAATGATGCTGACCAAAAAGCGTTAACCCATTAATTTCTTGTAGCGTCGTGACACTTTCAATATCACCACAAAAAAGTAATCTATCTCCTGCGAGTAAAACCATTTCAGGGTCAACAGAAACAATCGTCTTTCCTTCTCTGATCACCTCCGCTAAAAAAAGTTTTCGTAACGCTCGTAAATTATTTTCTGTAATGGATTTACCCACTAATGAAGAACCGCCCTCAACTCTTGCTTCTAAAAAATAAGGCAATTCATCTTGGCTACCATCATCATATGCGGGTAATAAATAACTCAAAGGAATTAAAATCAGCAAACCACCAAACAACACAGCTAACCCAATTGCGGTAGGTGCAAAAAAGCTTAAACTTGGTAATCCCGCATCTTCAACAAAGCTATTAATGATCAAATTCGTTGATGTGCCAATTAAGGTTAATGTCCCCCCTAAAATAGCGGCGTAAGAAAGAGGAATGAGAAGGCGGGATGGCGCATGGCGTTGATTACGTTTTATTGCACCAATTAAAGAGACCACCACTGCGGTGTTATTCGTAAAAGAAGAAAGAATAGCAGTAGATAGTCCTAATTTTCCTACCACACTCCCTAACCTTCCTTCTGAAATATAGCGTCCTACCCAACTGATAAGACGTGTTTTTTCTAAGGCACAAGAACTTAAAATCAATAACACCAAAGTTAGCAGTGACGAGTTAGTAAAGTTTTTTGCCAAGCTAGGTAAATCAATCATCCCTAGCATAAAAGCAATAAACGCCGCCCCTGAAAAAATCACACTTGGTTTTAATTTACTTGCTAATAGGCTCACAATAATAAGAGCCAATAAAGCCAGAACGAATCCTTGTTCCCATGCCATAGACTATTCCTTTTTAAGCCATTAACTTAAAAGTTTAGAAACGTCTTGTGCTTTCCAATGAGGAAAATGTTTACGAACTAACGCGTTCAATTCCACCTCAAAAGCACTGACATTATCATTAATAGGTTTCGCATCACTCAGTTCAGAAAGGTTTTGGATCATGCCTGCCCCTACCGTGACATTCGTTAAACGATCAATAAAGATAAAGCCACCCGTATCGGCACAATCTTTATAACGATCTAAGCTCACCGTTTCTGTCAGGGATACATCACACAAACCAATTCCGTTTAGAGGCAATTCTTGTGTCTCAAACGTATCCAGACTATTAATATTTACCTGATGATGAATCGCATCAATTTGGCCTACCGTTTTCTTACCTGCAATTTTAATATCGTACTGACGACCAGGCTCTAGCCCTTTTTCTGTCATCCAAACAATTTCAGCTTTAAATTGATCTGTTGCGGTTAAGTTTGAATTCGACTTAACCAATAAATCACCACGACTAATATCAATTTCATCGTCTAATGTAAGCGTGACCGCTTGACCCGCTTGTGCCGAATCTAAATCACCATCAAACGTAACAATTCGCGCGACTTTTGTTTTTTTACCCGATGGCAAAGCAACAATTTCATCTCCAACAGCAATACCCCCTGCCGACACGGTGCCCGCAAAACCGCGAAAATTTAAATGTGGACGATTAACGTATTGGACAGGAAAACGGAATTCACCATTACCTCTATCTGAATCGATATCTATATTTTCAAGCACTTCTAATAATGGAGCCCCTTGATACCAAGCCAGAGCCTCACTTTGATTAACAACGTTATCTCCTTCCAATGCAGATAACGGTAGGATAGAAAGCTCTAGATTTGGGTTATTTAATTTCTTAGAAAACGTTAAATATTCTTCTTTAATTTCTTCAAAGCGAGATTGAGAATATTCAACTAAATCCATCTTATTTACTGCAACGACAAAATGACGAATACCCAATAAGTTTGCTATATAAGAATGGCGACGAGTTTGGTCAAGTACACCTTTACGTGCATCAATCAAAATAACAGCCACATTACAAGTTGATGCACCGGTTGCCATATTACGCGTATATTGTTCATGCCCAGGAGTATCCGCAATAATAAACTTACGCTTTTGAGTTGAAAAATAACGGTAAGCTACATCGATAGTAATGCCTTGTTCACGTTCTGCTTGTAGGCCATCGACCAATAACGCCAAATCAGGGCGGTCGCCTGTTGTTCCCACTCTTTGACTGTCAGCATGAACGGCATCTAGTTGATCTGCATAGATTTGTTTTGAATCATGGAGTAGTCGGCCTATGAGGGTACTTTTACCATCATCCACCGAACCACACGTTAAAAATCGAAGTAACGATTTGTATTGATGTTCTTTTAAATAAGCTTCAATACCAAGCTCTGCCAGTTGTGTTTCTACTGCACTATTCATTAATTATTTCCTTCCCTGTGGCTTGATATTAAAAGTAACCTTGACGTTTTTTCAGTTCCATTGACCCTGATGAATCATGATCTATCGCTCGCCCTTGACGTTCACTTGAAGTGGCAACTAACATTTCTTCAATAATTTCAGGTAACGTATTTGCGGTAGATTCAACAGCACCCGTTAATGGGTAACAGCCCAACGTTCTAAAACGAATGTCTTTATGTTGAATTTCTTCGCCTTCTTCTAGCTCTAAACGCTCATCATCTACCATGATCAACATGCCATCACGCTCAACCACTGGACGCTTCTCAGATAAATAAAGCGGAACAATTTCAATATTTTCTAAATAGATGTATTGCCAAATATCCAATTCAGTCCAATTTGATAATGGGAAAACTCGGATGCTTTCCCCTTTATTAACTTGGCCGTTATAAGTATTCCATAACTCTGGACGCTGATTTTTTGGATCCCACGTATGATTTTTATCTCGGAATGAATAAACACGTTCTTTTGCTCTAGACTTTTCTTCATCACGACGAGCCCCACCAAATGCGGCATCAAAACCATATTTGTTCAATGCTTGCTTTAACCCTTGAGTTTTCATGATGTCTGTATGTTTTGATGAACCATGAACAAACGGATTAATACCCATCGCTAAACCTTCAGGGTTCTTATGTACCAATAGGTCAAAACCATATTTTTTTGCGGTTTTTTCTCGAAACTCAATCATCTCTTTAAATTTCCAATCCGTATCAACATGAAGAAGTGGGAATGGAATCTTTCCAGGATAGAAAGCTTTACGAGCAAGATGCAGCATCACAGAGGAATCTTTACCAATCGAGTACATCATGACTGGATTATCAAACTCGGCTGCCACTTCACGAATAATATGAATACTTTCGGCTTCTAGTTGCTGTAGGTGGGTTAGTCTTTTTGCGTCCATGTGTTTTAGTCCTTTAGGCTGAATTTGGTAATGTCACCTATTATTGAAATTGATTACGTTGTCATTGCACCAATTCTCTTTTCCATTAGGTGGTTATTTTTCATTCCAATAGAAGCACTATAGACGGGTTACTTTATTACCTGAAATTCTAAAATTTCATTTTTTATTCGATTTAATACTAACGACTGAGAATAAAAAGGTTCCATTTGGAAAATTTATAAATACATACACACTAAAAAATCAAAACAAAGCACTGAAATCATACCCATCAATCCTACCGTAGGCTGATCAATCGCACACATTGAGAGCCCCGTTACATTTATAACATTATCAATCTGTTATCTTAATTGGCGCTTTTATGACTATCACCCTTGGAGAACATTATGAAACTCTCTGTTAAACCTGTTTCACTTGCTGTATTAGCTGGCTTAGGCTTATTAACCATCTCTGGTTGCACCCCAGCACCAACCGACACAAATGAAGTGATTAATCTACGTATTGTAGAAACAACTGATATCCATACCAACCTAATGGATTACGATTACTACAAAGATAAACCATCTCAACAAATTGGTTTAGCGCGTACAGCTACGTTAGTAAAAGAAGCGCGTGGAGAAGTTAAAAACAGTGTTTTAGTAGACAATGGTGATTTACTGCAAGGCAGCCCTATGGGTGACTACATGGCAGATAAAGGGTTAGAAGCTGGTGAAGTACACCCAGCTTATAAGGCCATGAATCAATTAGATTATGATGCAGGTAACATTGGTAATCATGAATTCAACTATGGTTTGGACTTCCTAGCAGAATCGATCAACGATGCTAATTTCCCATACATTAATGCTAATGTTTATGATGCAGAAACAAAAGAACATTACTTCAAGCCATACATTATTAAAGCGCATACATTTAAAGATACCGCGGGTGTAGAACACGAAATTAAAGTGGGTTACATCGGTTTTGTTCCACCACAAATTATGGTGTGGGATAAGAAAAACCTTGAAGGAAAAGTATTTGCTCGTGACATTAAAGAAACAGCAGAAGAACTGATCCCTCAGATGAAAAAAGAAGGCGCTAACGTTATCGTTGCGATCCCTCACTCTGGTGTGTCAACTAATCCATATAAGCAAGGCGAAGAAAACTCTACTTACTACTTATCCGAAGTAGAAGGCATTGATGCTATTGCTTTTGGTCACTCTCATGCGGTATTCCCAGGAAAAGGATTCGATAACCTGCAAGGTGTCGATAATGAAAATGGCACTATTAATGGTGTTGCTGCGGTTATGCCGGGTCGTTGGGGCAGTCACGTTGGTGTTATGGATTTAACACTTAAACAGAAAGATGGAAAATGGTCTGTGACTAGTGGTGAATCTGAAGCTCGCCCTATTTTCGATAAAGAAAACAACAAGTCACTCGCCGCTGCGGATGAAGGCATTCTAAAAGCACTAGAAAATGATCATAAAGGCACTCGTGATTTCGTAAACCAACCCATTGGTCAAGCTGACGATGTTATGTACAGCTTCTTAGCACTCGTGCAAGATGACCCAACCGTTCAAATCGTAAACCTTGCACAAAAAGATTATGTAGAACGCTTTATTCAAGGTGATCCTGATTTAGATGGTACTCCTGTACTTTCTGCTGCTGCGCCATTTAAAGCAGGCGGTCGTGGAAATGATCCAACAAACTTCACTGAAGTTGAATCGGGACAATTAACGTTCCGTAATGCGGCTGATTTATACTTATACCCTAATACGCTAGTTGCGATGAAGGTTACAGGTAAAGAAGTAAAAGAATGGCTTGAGTGTTCTGCCGGTCAATTTAAACAAATCGACATCAATAGTACTGCACCTCAACAATTAATTGATTGGGATGGCTTCCGCACATACAACTTTGATGTTATTGATGGGGTTAACTACCAAATTGATGTTACTCAACCAGCAAAATATGATGGTGACTGTAATGTCATTAATGAAGGCTCTGAACGTATTGTTGGTTTAACTTACCAAGGCAAACCAATTGATGCGAAACAAGACTTCCTTATCGCAACCAATAACTACCGTGCTTACAGTAACAAATTCCCAGGTACCGGTACTGATTTCATTGCGTTTGATTCTCCAGATGAAAACAGAACAGTAGTAGCAAGCTACATTACTCGAGTCAGTAAAGAAGAAGGTCAAGTACAACCATCAGCTGATAATAACTGGTCTTTCGCGCCCATTACTAATGGTGAAAAACTGGATATTCGCTTTGAAACATCACCAAGTGATAAAGCAGCTCAATTCATCAAAGATAAAGGTCAATATCCGATGACTCGTGTTGCAACAGATGATGTAGGTTTCGCTGTTTATAATATTAATCTAAATAAATAAACACAGCCTTTAGCTAAAAAATTTAGCCTCGATAAACAGATAGCATCGTTACTTAACGGTGCTATTTTTTTTACACAAACCATAAAACAACGTATTTGCCGCTAAACTCCCTGTAAATATATTAATTAAAATAAGTAATATTTGGATGTAACTATCGATATTGTTTATCGTCAATCCTAGCCATTTCACTTCTATCCAACTTTCTAATAGTTCCTCCTTTGCAGAAAGAACATCTATCGATGCAAACGTCCCTAAAATAATGAGTAGCACACTGCATAGAACATAATGAAACCATTGATCTGCATACACAATTGCACTTAATAAATTAAAAATCAAAACGCCATAGGCTAAAAAGGAAAAGAAATAAAACACCTCATAGATATGAAAAACAAACGAAGCAATAAAGAAAAAAATAAATAACCCTATCGCAATACCTACGTGCAACCAAAATCTAGAATTCATAAATTAACCAAATACAAATGGAACCAATGTTTAATCATAAGCTCAAATTAAAACAAATGAGATACAAATATTTACATTTATTTAATATATGCCACTCTAAGTAAGACATAAAAAGGAGGGGGTATGGACAATTTAATTACTTGCATACAAGACGCATTATTTACTTCTCACAGCTCTGAGTTCTCTCTATTTCTAGGCATCATTTTACTTTCTTATTTACTTGAAGACTTAGCAATTGTCACTGCGGCCAGTTTAGCGGCACAAGAAATGGTTACGCCTACGATAGGCCTACTGGCTGCTTTTATCGGTATTGCTAGTGGTGATCTCGGTTTATACTTTTTAGGTCGCCTCTCTACACGCTTCCGTTTAATCCGATATAAAACATTAACCAACACTCATTTACGTTACTTAAGGAAAAAACTGCAATCTAATCCTATGCTTAATTTATTCATTATCCGATTCATCCCAGGATTACGAACCATAGGTTTTACCTTAAGCGGAATATTTAATATTAATGTTTTTGTTTTTTTTGCAGCAGTAATGGGAGCGACAGCCACATGGACAGCCATTGTTTTTCCAACGGTTTATTTTTTAGGAAGCTCTCGCTGGGTTCAAGCCAGTGAGCATCAATGGATTATGATCCCAGTGATGACTCTCGTTTTATTAGCTGCTAATCGATTCGCAAAGAAAAAAATATCAAAGGGATTAACATAATGGTGCATCACTCAATTAATACTATTGCTAAAGGCTATATAAATGCAGGTATGCCGATACTAGAAGAGGATTCTCATCGAAGTATTTCTCCCTATGAGTTTTTACCTAGTTGGTTTTTTTATACCCCCGTTGTTATTCAAAGCTTTTTTCTTGGGCTAAAACATTTTGATTTTGCACTTCCTCTTATTGCAAATCCATCCATAAAACTAAGTGGTATGGTGGGCGAATCTAAACACGATATTTTAACTCTAGCGGGTCCAGTGGCAGAACAATGGATCTCTCCTTTCATTACCATCACGACTACCGCAAGCGCAATACAGCAACAAACCCAAAATGCTATCGACGAAATGAATCAACACCAATTGTTCTTCCCTGTTGTCGCGAAGCCTGATTTGGGTTGTCGAGGCGTTGGTGTAAAACTCCTTCAATCCCAGGAACAACTCACTGATTATTTTAATTCGTTTCCTATTAATGCTCGATTTTTAATTCAAGAAAAAGCCCCTTATTCCGCTGAAGCCGGAATTTTCTATGTCCGTTATCCAAATGAGAAAAAAGGAACTATCATTTCCATTACCCTTAAATATTCTCCAATGGTTGTTGGTGACGGTCTTAGTACATTAGAGCAACTGATAAAAAATGACAGCAGAGCTGGTCAACTCGCTCACCTATACCTTCCTCGTCATAAAAGTATGTTAAATACCATTTTAGAAAAAGATACCGAGTTTCAACTCGCTTTTGCGGGTAGTCACAGTCGTGGTTCTATTTTTAGGGATGGAAACAAATACATCACAGATAAACTAGCACAACGTCTAGATGGTATTTTTGATGATTTAGAGGGATTTCATTACGGTAGGCTTGATGTGAAATTTAAAGATATTAACGCTTTAATGAATGGTGATGACTTTACAATTTTAGAAATAAATGGCGCAAGCAGTGAGGCTGCCCATATCTGGGATAGAGACACACCGTTAAAAACGATTTTTTCAACCTTATTACTTCAATACAAAATTTTATTTGAAATTGGTGCCCTACAGAAAAAACAAGGTTATCACTCTCCTAAAATAAAAGAATTATTGGCGGCTTGGAAAGAAGAGAAGCAATTAACCCTTCAATATCCATCGACCGATTAGATAAAAGGAGTTTTTAATGCCAATACAAGTACCACAAGAAGAGCATCAACCACACGTTATCATCGGTTGTATTGATGAATTAGAAAAAGGTATTTCTCTCTTAAATTCCATTAATGATAACGATTACGTTCATCTTGCATTGCCGTATGTAGAAAGTTCTATTGGCGAACATTTCCGACATATTTTAGATTTATTCCACTCTTTAATGAAAAAAAACACCTCCGAACCTATTAATTACAACATTCGTCGTCGAGGTCATGAGATTGAAAAAAATAGGGAAATGGCCATTAACGAAATTAAAGGGGTGATCCGTTGGTTACTTAATTTCCCGATTGAAAACCTTACCACCTCCGTATCATTACTCACCGAAGTATCCCCATATGAAAAACAAGAACATATTATGCTTTCAAGTATTGAACGAGAAATTACTTTCGCCTCTCTTCACGCCTCTCATCATTACGCTTTAATAAAAGTAATTACGACCTCAATAGGCATAAATACCCAATCAGCCTTTGGATTAGCACCAACAACCACGACTTATCTACGGGGAGAAGCCTAATGTGCACTGTTTCTTGGTTTACGACCCCAACAGGTTACGAGTTATTTTTTAATCGTGATGAACAACGTTCTCGTTCTGAGGCTTTAGCACCTCAGGCCTTCCAAGAAAATAATGTCCATTACATAATGCCTATTGACCCCGTCGGCGGCGGCAGTTGGATTTCACTCAATGACCATGGTATTTCAGTTTGTCTTTTAAATTATTACCAAGGCTTAATACCACCAAAAAATGCATTAAGCCGCGGTCTTCTTATTAAAAAATTAGCCTCTTGTGAGGATATAAAATCAATTCACGACACGCTTTCTACCATAGAACTCTCTCATTTTTCTTCTTTTACTTTATTGATTTTCCATACAACCCAATCGACTAAAAAAAATAATATCCAAGGGTTTCGTTGGGATGGTGAAATATTTAATACCATTAATCCAAGCTCCCCAATGATCTCCTCTTCAATCGATGCAGATAATGTGATTAAACATCGTTTATCTATTTATAAAGAATTAACTCACTCAGGCATAAACCGCCACACTCTCAATCAATTTCACCAATATCATCATACTAAGCTTGGTCATCGGTCTCCTTGCATGCACCGTCAAGATGCCCAAACCGTCAGTTTTACTCACATTATTGTAGATAATAAAAACAATACATTACGCTATTTTTCAGGTTCACCATGTCAAACAAAAAAGTATTTGGCCTATGATGTTCCTTTCCATTCATTCGCCACCACTCACTCCTATAGCTAATAATATAAGGTAATGATTATGAAGAAATTATTGTGTTTATTTATTTTATTATTCAGTCAATCTTCTTTTGCAGAAGACGCTATTTACACTGGTTTTTTTAGCAACAAAGCGGTTGATGGTTACGATACCGTTAGCTACTTCACTGAAGGAAAACCACAAAAAGGAAACGCTGAATTTATTGCTTCTTATATGGGTGCAGATTGGTATTTTTCATCTCAAAAAAACGCAGATTTATTCACCGCTAACCCGACTAAATACGCCCCTCAATATGGTGGTTTTTGTGCGTGGGCCGTGGCAGAAAAAAATGATCGAGCACCTGGCGATCCAAATCAATTTTCAATTGTAGATGGCAAACTGTATTTAAATTATGACGCACAAGTAAAAAGTTTATGGGAAAGAGACATTCCAGGCTTTATTGCACAAGGTGATCAAAACTGGCCTAAGCTATTAAAACAATAGCACCTGATTAGACATATTTATTTCTCATAAAAGGACATCATGATGAAAGAAAAATTACTTAAATATGGGCCAGCCGTTTTTATCGCTTTTGTTTTTATTCAATCATTGTTTTTTAAGTTCACCGGATCTTATGAAACTGACCATATTTTTGGTGTCTTGGCTGAGTGGTCAGGTTTAACTTGGTTTGGTACTTATGGAGGCTATTTAATCGGTACAGCAGAATTAATCGCCTCTATTCTTTTATTTACTCGTTTTCATGGATTAGGCGCAATCATGACTGTCGGAATAATGAGTGGCGCAATTTTCTTTCATCTATTTACTCCCCTTGGCATCCAGATGCCAGAGTTTAACTCGGCAGGGAACATCATAGGCTATGACGGTGGGTTACTATTTGGAATGGCTTGTTTAGTTTGGTTATGTGGTGCTTTTCTTTCGATTAAAGACATTAAATCTCAACATGGATTTTTAGCCTCGTTTATTAAACCAAAAGGAATATAGTTTATGACTGAAAGTCCATTTCGACTGCCTAGAGTTACCCCTTTTGGTCTTGGTGAATCCTTTGCTGAATGGGCAACAGGGTTAAATCGCCTAGACGCACATTATCAAGATTGCCCTCAAGGGTTAAACAGTTTTGAATTCATGCGTCATACACTTCACTGTTTAAATGTGACATACGATATTCATCAAGGTGAATTATCATCTATCCCAAAAAATGGCCCCGTTGTTATTATTGCAAATCACCCCTTAGGAGCATTGGAGGGCGTGATTTTAGCTGAAATGGTGGGCCGTGTTCGACCGGATGTAAAAGTATTAGCTAATGAATATTTAAAACAAATTCCTGAAATTTGTGATCTATTTATAGGTGTCGATGTTTTTGAAACAAAGCAGGCAAAAAAAACGAATGCCAACGCTTTACGGGAAGCTCATCAACACTTAAACAATGACGGCGTGTTAATTATTTTTCCTGCTGGAGAGGTGTCAACATACGATAAAGAAACAAAGTTACTATCAGATAAACGTTGGAGCTATTCAGCTGCAAAATTTATCGAAAAACACAAAGCCACTGCTGTTCCTATTTATATTGATGGTAAAAATAGCCAACGATTCTACCTTGCTGGAAAAATTCATCCCTTGTTAAGGACGATTTTATTGGGGCGTGAAATGCTCAATAAAAAAGAAAATACGATTCATCTCTCTATTGGTGATCCTATTCTTCATAAAGAACTATCCAATTTTAACTCTCCAATTGAGGTGATTAATTATTTAAGATTAAACACTTATTTATTAGCGACAAATACTGACGATACCGCAACATTGAATTCAAGCTTACCCAATTCCGCTCCTATAATGGCACCTATTGATATTTCAACGTTAGAAAACGACATTAATTCTCTTCCAACAGAAGCTAAACTATTAGAGCAGAATGGGCTTTCTGTTTATTGCACTAAAAGCCAAGCCATTCCTAATGTGATTCAGGAGATAGGTCGAATTAGAGAAGTGACATTTAGAGACGTTGGTGAAGGCACGGGGCTAGAGTGTGATTTAGATGACTATGATACACACTATTATCATTTATTTATTTGGCACCAAGAAAACAAAGAGATTGTAGGATCGTATCGATTAGGTCTGGTTGATGAATTAATTGCAGAATTTGGATTAGACGGCTTGTACTCTCGCAGTTTATTTACCTTTCAACAACCTTTCATTGATACGTTAAATTATTCAATTGAGGTTGGACGATCTGTTGTAGCTAAAAAATATCAGCGAAATGTCAGTTCATTACTTTTATTATGGAAAGGGATTTCAACATTCGTTTATCAGCGACCTAAATACACCCATTTATTTGGCCCAGTCAGTATCAGTAATGATTACAGTTTATCTGCTCGTCAATTAATTGCATCAACACTGACTATTCATCATTACGATAATGAAAAAGCCGCATTAGTGTCGGCCACCACTCCCCTAAAACCAATAATAAAAAAAGTATGGAATGGCGATATGCTTTCTCTACTGGGTGATTTAAAACTGCTATCAAAAGTATTAAGTCGTATCGAAAAAGGAAAAGGCTTACCCGTTTTACTTCGCCAATACATCGGGCTCAATGGTAAGTTAGTTTGTTTTAATGTTGATCCGGATTTTAATGACGCTTTGGATGGATTAATTGTGGTCGATATGAGTAATGTGCCACACAAAACATTAAGTAAATACATGGGGAAAGAAGAAGCAATGTGCTACCTTGAAAAGCATCATAATAATTAAACATATTTAGAGCTATTTACTCATGCTCAGTGACTTTATTAACCAACTTCAACATTATAATTTCACTGCTGATGACATTGAAAAATTAATCAGCAGTAGTAAGTTAGAATATTTAAAACCGAAACACGTCATTGCAAAACAAAATGATCATTCAAAATCCTTTTATTTCTTATTAGAAGGACTTTGCCACGCTTCATATTTAACGGTGCACGGTAAGGCATTCAATAAAGAGTTTTACTGGAAAGGCGATTGGGTTGTTGGGTTTGAAGGCGTCATAAATAATGAAAAGTCTCCCTATACGTTAGAAACACTAACCGCAACAACGCTCTTATCCCTGCCTATTGAGTATATTCATCAATGGCGATCACTACCGCATCCTTTTTATCTGAAACTAATCGAAACTCAATTAGTTTATAAAGAGAGAAAAGAACGCTTTATGTTACTTTACTCCCCCCAATCTCGTTACGAAATCTTCTGCCAAAACTACCCAGACCTTCGAGCCCAATTAAGTGACTACCAAGTTGCTGCCTATCTTGGTATTACTCATATCAGTTTAAGCCGTATTAAAAATAGAATAAGAAAGTTAACATAAGTTAATGCCTAAAAAAGGGAAAATAGGTATCTTGATGATCTTCTTTTTTCACTACGATAATTTCTATGACCCATTGGCAAAAAATACCATTTAATAACTTAACTACTGCGCAACTGTATGAACTGCTTCGTTTAAGAGTTGATGTCTTTGTGGTTGAACAAACCTGTCCATACCCAGAATTAGATGGTAAGGATTGCCATGAAGGCGTTTATCATTTAATTGGAACTCAGCATAATGAGATGGTCGCTTGTGCTCGCCTACTTCCTGCGGGTGTGAGTTATGCCAACCCTAGTATTGGTCGCGTAGCAACAAAAGAAACAGCCAGAGGCAATGGCTTAGGGCATGAGCTTATCTCACAAGCTCTCGTATTATGCGAGGAATTATGGCCAGGAGAGACCATTGATATTGGCGCTCAAGAACATTTAAGCCACTTTTATCAAAAGCATGGTTTTAACGTTATTTCTGATATGTATCTTGAGGATGATATTCCTCATGTTGATATGCGATTAGCTAAGTAGTACTAAAATGAAACCAATGATGACGCCAGTTAACCTCGCTATTGCCTTACTTATATTAGGTAATTTATTGGCATCGCTGTCTGATGTCGCAGTAAAAGTTCTTGATGGTGGCGTCTCACCATTTCAATATATTTTTCTACGCCAATTAATCTCTCTTACTCTCCTGTTTCCATTTTGGGTGCGCCAATCTTCGACATCAAGAAGGTTAAGTAACCCAAAAATAACCGCATTAAGAGGTCATATTCTCTTAATTGGCAGTGGTTGCATGGTCGTTTCTATTACTTATTTATCTCTTGCTACTGCCAATGCTGTTTTTTATACCGCTCCATTATTAATGATCCCGCTTTCAATGCTGTTACTCAATGAAAGACCATCAGCTAAAAAAGTACTTCAAACCGTGATTGGATTTATTGGCGTTCTTATTATTTTACGCCCCTCTCAATTTCATTGGGCGGCAATTTTTGCGCTAGGAACGGCAATGACTCTAGCGTCATACAATATTTTGGTTCGAAAAATACCGAATGAACAATCGGTGATAACCACCCTATTTTGGACAACCTTATTATCTCTACCAGTGTCGGGAAGTTTAGCTTGGTTTTACTGGCAGCCATTAACTCATAATGCGTTTTTTTGGATCGCATTGAGTGCTACCTTTATTATTAGTTACAATGGTCTCGCAACTATTGCATATAAAAAGGCACCAGCAACTCAAATATCGTTAGCTGAATATTCAGGATTAATTTTTGTCGTTCTATTTGGGGTGATGTGGTTTGATGAAGTGCCAGATTTATTAACCATCGCAGGCATTTCACTCATCATCCTTCCTCTTATGCCTAAAACTTGGTTAAAGAAAATAAGAGAAAGATAATCATTGTATAACGTTAAATGGGGCGTTACTTACTGCGCCCAAAATTACCATCAGACATTCTAAAGTACATGACAGCTTGGTTATCTCGTTCTATTTGAAGAATATCTAACTCGCCTTGTTGATTAAGTTTAAAACGAAATAGCTGGCCTTTTTTTATGTTACTTAGCGGTTTATCTGCCCCTTCTATTTTTACTACTTTATTTAATTCGGTTAGTGGAAGGTTATTTTTCCTAAATACTTGATAAAGTGTATCACCGGCTTGAATTTGATAATCATGCCATTTTGCAGCACTTTGAGTGGGTTGAGATATTTTCACTTCCGTTGTGTTCTCTACTGGATCTGCTTCTCTTGTTTCTTTTTCTTGTTCTACTTCATAAGAAGAAGGCGCGTTACGAAGTGCATCCTCTTGCTCACTCAATCCTTCAAGATTCAAACTGACACTTTGCCTCTCCATTTCAGGCGCAGAGATCATCGTAGGCTGAATACTCTCAACCTCTTCTTTAGCACCACTTGGCAGCAAAAATAAAATAAAAGTAACCGGCACTAAAATACGTAATGCTTTTTGATGAAAGACAGGTAAACGCTGCCAATAAGGTGACACGTTTTCAGTTAGAGGTTCACACTTTTTCTTAAGTACAGCCAACTGCTCAGAAAAATCTGAACGCTTTATGTTCATTTTATTTTTTTTATTCATGCCATCGCCTCATGCGAAACTGGTTAGCTCACGTTTTATTCTAATATCAGAGTGCAAAGAAGTACAAAAGTTTACCTTAAGCTTAGATCTCTGTATCCTTTAGTCTTTCGTTTATACCATATAAAGAAAGAGAGACAGCATGTCTGAAGTTAAATTAGAAACAGTAGAGCAAAGAGCAAGCTACGGTATTGGCCTTCAAATGGGTCAACAACTTGCACAATCTGGTCTTGAAGGCCTAAACGTTGCAGCTATCGCTAAAGGCATCGCAACTTCACTAACTGGCGACATGCCAGAAATCGAAGTTGACGCTATCAATGAAGCGCTTCAAGCACTTCACATGCGTGCTGAAGAAGCTCGCGCAGAAGCATCTAAAGCTGCTGCTGCTGATGGCGAAGCGTTCCTAGCTGATAACGCTCTTCGTTCAGAAGTAACTGTACTTGAATCTGGTCTTCAATATGAAGTACTAACTGCAGGTACTGGTGAGATTCCAACTTCTGATAAAACAGTACGTGTTCATTACCACGGTATGCTAACTGACGGTACAGTATTTGACAGCTCTGTAGAGCGCGGTCAACCTGCTGAATTCCCAGTAACTGGCGTTATTGCTGGTTGGGTTGAAGCTCTTCAACTAATGCCTGTAGGTTCTAAGTGGAAACTTTCTATTCCACAAGATCTAGCGTATGGCGAACGTGGCGCTGGCGCTGCAATCCCTCCATATGCTGCTCTAGTATTTGAAGTAGAACTACTAGACATCCTTTAATCTTTCTCAAAAAAGATTAAAAACAAAATTAAAAAGCGATGCCAATAGGCATCGCTTTTTTTTGTGTCATACTTTAACTATAATGTTATGAAAACAAAACCAACATGTTAAAAGGAAATGACAATGAAAAAAACGTTAATTCTATCGACCTTAGCGCTTTCACTTACTGCTGCCGCCCCTGCAAATGCTTTCTTATCAAGCCTATTTGGTGGCGATGATGAAGTAAAAACAGAAGAAGCTACCGCCTCTAACCCATTAGTAGGAATGTTAACTGATAATCTTGGTATTTCTGCAGATCAAGCCGCTGGTGGTGCTGGTGCATTATTAGCAATGGCAGGTAGTGGCCTATCTAGTTCTGAAAACTCAGAACTAAATAGCATGATCCCAGGACTAGACTCTTTAACTGGTGCAATCCCTGGCGGATTAGGCAGCATGATTTCTAATATGGACAGTGTAAAAGCAGCGTTCTCTGCTCTAGGTTTAGATCCTGCACTTATCTCACAATTCACTCCTTTAATTACACAATACCTAACATCTCAAGATGCAAGCTCAGGTCTATTAGATTCGTTAACGTCATTGTGGAAATAATTTATTCTTAATACATGCAAAAAAAGACAGCAATAAATGCTGTCTTTTTTATTAATTTACTACCTAAAATAGTTTAAATGCCAGAACCGCCCGTTTCAGCATCATCTTCATGCAATCCACACTCTCTCTTTAATCCAAAAAATCGAGTCTCTTCTTCTTTCATTCCTGGTTCCCATTTCTGAGTAGTGTGCGTATCACCAACAGATAAATACCCTTCTTCTTTTAATGGATGATAAGGTAAATCTCGTTGTTCTAAAAAGTAATGAACCTCTTTATTACTCCAGTCGATAACAGGTAAAAACTTAAAGACCCCATTTTGAATACTTAAAATAGGTAAATGAGCACGAGAACTTGATTGATCACGACGTAAGCCAGAGAACCAAATACTAACGTTTAATTGATCCAAGGCTCTTCTCATCGGTTGAACTTTATTTAAACGATTATAGTGTTTAAGTCCATCAACACCTTGTTCCCATAATTTACCGTAACGCGCTTCTTGCCACATAGGGCTTTCATCCGCTGTAAATACTTGTAGATTCAAATTAAGACGCTGAGTTAATTCATCAATGAACTGATAAGTTTCAGGGAAAAGATACCCTGTATCGGTCAAAATAACAGGTGTATCCGATTTGGCATCAGTGACTAATTGCAACATCACTGCCGCTTGAATTCCAAAACTAGAAGAAACCGCAGGTTTACCTTCTAAGTTTTCTAACGCCCATAAAATTCGCTCTGCGGCTGTCAGTGTTTCAAGCTCAGCATTAACCTCTGACAAACGTAATATTTGCTCTACCTTTGGTAATGACAGCAGCTCTGATAATTGCAATTTAGGCATAAAAGTCCCTTTTTGATACTTTCACTTCATCCACAATTCCGGCTCGAATGGTAAAATCACCAAAGCCTTCATTCTCTTGACGCTCAGTTGCCCAACGACCAACCAATTCATCAATCTCTGATAAGATTTGGCGATCCGTTATATTTTCTTTGTACATTTTAGGAACACGAGTACCACTGCGATTCCCCCCTAGATGGAAATTATAACGACCCGGAGCTTTACCGATTAAACCAATCTCAGCAAGCATTGCTCGACCGCACCCATTAGGGCATCCCGTGACACGGAAAATAATATTATCTTCTTCTGGTAGCTTATGTTTTTTTAGTACGTCTTCTATTTCAGTTACAAACTCAGGCAAGAAACGCTCTGCTTCTGCCATTGCTAATGGACAAGTGGGAAACGCCACACACGCCATTGAGTTTTTACGTTGTTCTGAATGCCCATCATCAATTAAGCCATGCTCTCGAGCAATTTGCTCTATCTGATCTTTTTGCTCAGCAGGTACACCGGCAACAATTAAGTTTTGATTGGCTGTCATTCTAAAATCACCTTGGTGGATCTTAGCAATCTCAGCCACACCGGTTTTTAATGGCTTACCCGGGTAATCTAATAAACGCCCATTTTCAATGAATAATGCAAGATGGTGCTTACCATCAATGCCATCCACCCAACCAATTCGATCACCACGTTCTGTTAACTCATAAGGGCGGCTTGCTTCAAATTGAATACCAGCCCGTTTTTCGACTTCCGCTTTAAAGACATCCACACCAACACGATCTAACGTGTATTTTGTTTTTGCATTTTTACGATTTGAACGATTACCCCAATCACGCTGAGTCGTCACCACCGCAGCAGCTACGTCTAACGTTTTTTCTAGTGACACAAAACCAAAATCATCCGCTTTACGAGGATAAGTAGCGGTATCACCATGGGTCATCGCAAGGCCACCACCCACAAGAACATTAAAACCAACAAGCTTCCCATTATTAGCAATGGCAATGAAGTTCAAATCATTCGCGTGTACATCAACATCATTTTGCGGAGGGATCACAACGGTCGTTTTAAATTTACGAGGAAGATAATTACTGCCTAAAATAGGCTCTTCATCAGTCGTTTCTAATTTTTCACCATCCAACCAAATCTCAGCATAAGCACGCGTTTTTGGTAATAAATGCTCACTGATTTTTTTCGCCCATTCATACGCTTCTTGATGTAACTCCGATTCCACCGGATTAGTCGTACACAATACGTTTCGGTTTACATCACCCGCTGTTGCAATTGAATCAATGCCAATGCTATTCAATGTTTGATGCATTAATTTAATGTTTGGTTTCAAAACACCGTGAAATTGAAAGGTTTGACGCGTTGTTAAACGTAAGCTGCCATACGAGGTATTTTCTTCTGCAAATTTATCAATCGCTAACCATTGTTTTGGGGTAATAATTCCACCCGGCATACGTGCACGAAGCATCACGTTATGCAGAGGTTCTAATTTTTGTTTTGCACGCTCAGCTCGAATATCTCGGTCATCTTGTTGGTACATGCCGTGAAAACGGATCAATTGAAAGTTATCTTTAGTAAAGCCACCCGTAATGCGATCTTGAAGATCCTCTACGATCGTACCTCGAAGGTTGTTACTTTCACGTTTTAGACGCTCGTTATCTGCTAATGGGCCTAGATCAGTGCCTGATAAGATTGTTTTTACTGCAATTTGTTCGCTCATTAGTACACATCCCTTTGGTAACGTTTCGCCTTACGCAGATCATTTACAAATTGTTCTGCTTCTTCTCTGTTCTTTTTACCTTGCTGCTCAACAATCGTAATTAACGCGTCATGTACATCTTTTGCCATTCTAGTTGCATCACCACACACGTAGATATAAGCGCCATCTTGCAGCCACTGCCACACTTGTGCTGAATGCTCTAAGATACGATGCTGTACATAGACTTTTTCTTGTTGGTCACGACTGAATGCGACATCCAATTGATTTACAACGCCTGACTTAAGGTATTTTTGCCATTCAACTTGGTATAAGAAATCTTGCGTGAAGGTTCTATCACCAAAGAATAACCAGTTTTTACCTTCTGCATCACGGTTGTCACGCTCTTGTACAAAAGAACGGAAAGGAGCAATACCCGTTCCAGGACCAATCATGATCACTGGGGCATTATCATCTTGAGGAAGTTTGAAATTATTATTGTGTTCAATAAATACTTTTACTTCGTCACCCTCTTCTAGGCGATGAGATAGAAAACTAGATGCTCCACCAAATCGAGTGTCATCGCCTTGTTTGTATTCAACAACAGCAACCGTTAAATGCACTTCTTCATCCACTTCTGTTTGGCTTGAAGCTATTGAATACAAACGAGGAGTTAAACGACGCAGTAAACCCACTAATTGCTCTGCCGTTAATTGGGTTTTCTTTTCTGATAACAGATCAATGACTTGAGTATTGCCAGCGTATTGGCGCAACTTATCTTTATCTTGTGCCAACTTCTCTAGCTTTTTACTGCCTGATAGCTCTGAAAACTTGCTGACTTGTTGTGGATTTGCTGATGTGATTTCATATTTTTCAATTAAGGCTTTTTGAAGAGATATTGATTCTCCATCTATTTCAACTTGTTCTTCACCTGTTAATCTAACTTGTTTTAAAATAGCAGAAACAAGTTCAGCACTGTTTTTAAACCAGACTCCTAATGCATCACCAGGTTGGTAAGTAAGACCTGACCCTTCAAGGTCAAGTTCGATATGACGTACATCTTTACCTGAATCGCGGCCTGTAATTTTTTGGCTTGTCAGTAACGTCGCGGTATATGGATTTTGTTTAGAATATTGAGTGGATGCATGGGCTACTTGGCCCACAGGTAACTGAACTACCTGTCCACTTTGTTCTGTTTTTACAGAAAGAGCGTCTTTGACTGTATCTAACGCCTGCTTACGCCATTCAACTGCTGAAGCTTCATAATCAACATCGAGATCGATACGTTCAATAAATGGCGTAGCCCCTTTCTTAGCTAAGTACGCATCAAAATCTTTACCCGTTTGGCAAAAGAACTCGTAACTCGAGTCACCCAATCCAATGACACCATATTTTAAATTATCAAGTTTAGGTGCTTTTTTAGATTGAAGAAATTCATGTAACTCAATGGCATTATCAGGTGCTTCACCTTCACCATTGGTCGATGCGACAATAATTACATGAGTTTCTTTAGCAAGGTTTTTACCTTTATAATCACTAGCATCAAATAATTCAGCTTTAATACCTGCTGTTGAGGCTTCAGCTTTTAATGCTTCTGCCACCCCTTTTGCATTGCCAGTTTGAGAAGCATAAATAATTGATAACTTACCAGCAGGATCGCTTGATACCGCCGCAGCGGCTTGGCTTATGGGTTGTGCTGCGCCAGATGTTTGGCTGACACCCCAAAAATAACCACTTACCCAAGCAAGTTGTTGTGGAGATAATTCAGAAGCCGCTAACTGTAACTGACCTATTTGTTGGTCATTAAGTGGGCTAGCGAGTGCGGAGAGTTCCTTTAATAACATGACGACATCCCTATTCATTGCGTCACATTAGATTAGCGACTCTTTTCTATAACAAGAAAGAATAGATAGGTATGTTTTATAACTTTTTGGAAGAAAGAAAAGTTTGCGTTACGTAATTTATGCTGAAAATAAATTAATCATTGATCCTGACTTGATTAAATCCAACCGCTAATGCGCTTTTTGAGGCAGACTCTAAATCCCTGTATTTCATTTCTCCACCTTTAAAATCCGTAAGTAAAACAAGGCCTCCACGTACATGGCGAAATTCTACAATCCAAGAATCTTCAACTATCACCGGCTCAATGACTGCTTCAACTAATTGATCTTCTTGGTACATCAATTTTAATTCACTTAATGTCGTCATAACTGCATCCTTACCAAATATGAATATCATAGTAATATCCATTCTATAAGCATGGGCAATAAACTGAAATTGAGCAAATTTAAAATAAAAAAATAGCGACTCAATCTCTTGAGTCGCTATTTTTAATATTCTTGATGTCTCTGATTAAAAATCAAATGACAAACCACCAAACCAACCATCGACCATTACATTCGCTTGGTCACTATCAAAACCTTCAAAATAACCAAACTCATGATCCATTACGCGATAACCGATTTTAAACTCAACATCAACAGCATCCACAGGAAGAATATATTTAACTCCTGCTTGGCCATCCATCGTTCGAGTATCACTGCTGCTACCAAAATCATACTGACCAAAAATATGGAAGTTTGTGTTTGGGATATGCAGTGACGCATCAGCATACATGTTCATTGCCGTTTCACTAAAGCTTTGATCTGCTGGTTGAGCTGGATCAACAGAGCCACCTTTATTAAATTCACCATTAGCAAACTGCGTTAACGTTAAACCTACATCAAACTGAAGACCATTAGTGTCTAATAATTTGTAGTAACCAGTGTAATCGATTTGATCATATTCAAAACGATCCGATTTAACTGGGGTGTAACGCACTTTTACATTCGGTAAGATTGGGTATGGGTGCTCAAATGCAATAGAGAATGCTTGCGAAGCATTTACGTCATTTTCACGAACCGCATTATCTTTAGATCCAACTTTTGCATCAGGGAACCACGCATCAATTTCAACCTTAGTAGTAAATTCCTTCTCTTCTGAATGTGCAGGTACTGCCAATAGTAAAGCAGCAGAAGCAACAACAGTACTGAGGGATAATTTGTTCATGCGTAGTCTCCATTTGCGACGCTATTTGTTCATATTCGGTCATAATAAACGATTTGGTTTATTTATGTACTCTTCTTTTTTATATCACGAATCTATTAACTATCGTATAAACTTTATACGTCTAATTCAGCAGGGATCTTAGCTAAAGCAGCTTCAACCACTTCAATACCTGAACCTGGTTTATGCGCATTTTCACTGATATAACGACGCCATTGTCTTGCACCTGGCATGCTTTGGAATAAACCCAACATATGACGCGTGATATGGCCTAAATGTGCGCCATTTTCTAATTGACGCTCAATGTACGGATACATCGATTCAACAATTTCACGACGTTTTTTAATTGGTTTATCACTACCAAATAATTGTTGGTCTACTTCTGCTAATAAGTATGGGCTCTGATACGCTTCACGACCAATCATCACTCCATCTAAATGCGCTAAATGTTCTTTTGCTTCTTCAAGTGTTTTAATTCCACCATTCACAGCAATGATCAGTTGAGGGAAATCTTTCTTAATTTGATACGCTCGAGGGTAATCAAGCGGTGGGATCTCACGGTTTTCTTTAGGACTTAATCCACTCAGCCACGCTTTACGCGCATGGATGGTAAATTGATCACAACCGCCTTTTTCATGAACAGTAGATACAAAGCGAGTTAAAAACTCATAGCTATCTTGATCATCAATACCTATGCGAGTCTTCACTGTTACTGGAATATCAACAACCGCTTTCATTTCTGCAATGCATTCAGCAACCAATTCTGGCTCTGACATTAAGCAAGCACCAAAACGACCATTTTGAACTCGATCTGACGGACAACCAACATTTAAGTTAATCTCATCGTAACCGCGATCAGCTGCTAATTTCGCACAATGAGCTAAATCTTTCGCGTTTGATCCCCCTAATTGCAATGCCAGTGGATGCTCTTCGTCATTGTAAGCAAGAAAGTCTCCTTTCCCATGAATAATAGCACCCGTCGTAATCATCTCTGAATATAACAGAGCATTCTCTGATAATTGGCGATGAAAATAGCGGCAATGACGATCGGTCCAATCAAGCATAGGAGCGACAGAAAAACGTTGTAGTGGATGCATATTACAAAAATCCTTAAGTATTAAGTAGTTACATCGAATACCACTTAGGGGCATTGCAATATATTTTATCCTATTTTGACTTATTTTGACAATAGGGGACGGAATAGGGGACGTGAAAAACCCCCTATTAATCGTTCGAAGAGCGGATTATAACTGCCAACAGAAAATGCTTCAACGATGATAACAAAAACAACACACGCCGTAGCACCTCTTTATTTATACACCCAAATTACAGAGGTTAAATATGGCTACAATAAACATTGAAAAAATACAGCGAAAAACAGGTGTCAAATACAAAGCCAGAGTGCGAGAAATACGCAATAACAAGCGCATATTTGAAAAATCAAAAACCTTTGCTAAAAAGACTCAAGCGCAAGATTGGGCTAAAGAGATACTCAAAGAGTTAAATGAAGACGGTGTTCCCAATATAGATATGCCAAGAAAAAGTATCCTTCTCGGTGATCTGATCAATCTTTATTTAAACGACAGCATCACGTCAAAAAATTTAGGCCGCTCAAAAGCTGCGGTATTACAACGATTACGCAGTTACGACATAGCATTAGTACAAGCTGATGAGTTAAATGCTATGCACTTGGTTCGTCATTGCCGTGAACGTCTCAATGAGCCAAATGCCCCCCTGCCCCAGACTGTCTATCAAGATATCACCTACCTGCGTGGCGTCATCAATGTTGCAGGGCCAATTTTTGGTTATAAAGCAAATATTCATGCCCATAACGAAGCAATCCCAACCTTGGTTAAATATGGTTTAATAGGCCGCAGCAATAGACGAGATCGACGCCCGACAAAGGAAGAGCTGCAACTGGCTGAAGAAGGTTTACTCAAACGTCAAAGCCACAGAGCATCGCATATACCCCTTGTCGATATTTTTCACATATCTATTTTGACTTGCATGAGGCTTGGAGAGATCACTCGCGTGACATGGAATGATTTAAACATCGATACTTCCACTCTAACGATCCGAGACCGTAAAGATCCTCGTAACAAGCGGGGCAACCACTGCACTATTCCACTATTTCTTGAAGCTCTAGAAATTATTCAACGCCAACCAAAGATTGATGAGCGAATTTTTCCGTATAACTCACCTTCTATTAGCGCAGCTTGGCAACGAATGTGCAAAGAGCAATCCCTTATAGATCTACATTACCACGATCTGAGAGCTGAAGGCGCCTGCCAACTTTTTGAAAGGGGGTTGAATATTGTCGAAATATCAAAAATCACTGGACATCGAGATATTAATGTACTGAATAATATCTATCTTCGAATTAGTGTTACAGAGCTTCACAATCATTCTCACAACATCTAAATTATTAGAACAAAAAACAAGCAAGAGTGATTTTAATCACAAATTTCATTCTTGCTGATAATTTTTTTTGTTTTTTTTATTACTGATAAAAATAAGTTCGACATTTCGATGCTCAGAGACATGCTTTTTAATAGTGTTTAAAGCACATATCGTTCTCCGAACGTCAAAAAAGCCTACATCGCATCTAACCCCATAAAAAAACACTATTTACGACCCCTTCTCGTTGATCCCCTAAAATTTTGAAAAGTAAATTAACTAACTTAGTATCGACATCAGTTAAAAATAATCATTGGAAAATTGCGATGCCGTCCGTTTTTATCGAGCAAATATCTAGAACTAACAAAGGAAATTCAAAATTTAAAGTGCGTGCTCGCACACTCATGAGCGATCCGATATCTGGACAAAAAACGCGTACATTCTCTTCTTTAGCACAAGCGAAATCATTTAAGAAGAAGCTCAATGCGAACTTTGCGAAGGGCGATTATGGTTTTTTTTCAGCTATGAAAACGTATTCTAGTTTGGGCATTGTTATTAATGACTATCTATCTAACCCACTGACTAAAAAACACATCAATAAAAAATCAGCATCGCTTCTTAAGCGTATAGCAACATCACCGATAAGCTCCGCACCTGCTGATAAACTTGAATCATATCACTGGTATACACTGATAGAGTATATGATTGAGCAATGGAACATTAAACCCCAAACAGCTGCAAATAATCTTTCTATTTTGAGTTCAGCACTTAAAGATTGTGTCACTATTTTACGCTACCGCGTCGCATTAGACTCGTACTCCACTGCAATATCTACAGCTCGGCGTAAAGGCTATATTGCTCGTAGTGAGACTCGAACTCGTCGTCCAACTAAGGCTGAGTTGACAAAGATCGAACTAGCACTCAAAGCAGAAAAATTAGCTCAACGACGAACAATTCCGATGCTAGATATCTTTAATGTTGCCTATCAATCTGCCGCACGACTAGGTGAAATTTGTGGGGGAATAGCTTGGCAAGATTTGGACGAAAAAAGTCACTTACTCACGATCCGTAATCGTAAAAATCCTACTAAAGGAAGCTCGGTTTCATCCACCTTTGAATTATCTAAAGAAGTTTTTGAAATCATCATGCGCCAACCTCGTGGCAAAGATAGTGACCAAATTTTTCCCTACAACCCAAGTTCAGTAGGCTCAGCTTGGAGAACATTAATGAAAAAACTTGAAATTAAAGATCTACATTTTCACGACCTTCGTGCAGAGGCGTTATGCCGACTCTACGAAGCCGGCTGGACACTATCAGCTATTTCAAAAGTTTCAGGTCACCGATCACTCGATATTCTCAATAATTTTTATCTTCGCTTCTACCCGACTCTTCCCAGTCGTTTAGCTGCATAACTGTATCTATCTACGTAACCTCTCTCGATAACAGAGAGAGGCTACTAATGTCTCTAACATTTCATAAATAGAATAACTAAAATGCGAAATAATCAAACAAATACATTATCAATGCTCAACTCTTTCTCTATCAATAACGACTTAGATAAGATCAAAAAAGACGCAGCTGAAAGCTCATTTATTTTTGATAGGCTCGTTCTAAAAGGGCAATCAACTATACTTTTTGCACCACCAAATGCGGGTAAAACGCTGCTAATAATAAATCAACTAAAGCAAGCATACGACACCGGAGATCTGAATGGATTATCTGTCTTCTATATCAACGCTGATGATTCTCAAAGTGGCATCATTGAAAAAACAGAGATTTTAGCAACAATAGGAGTCCATACTCTAGTTCCTGGTTACAATCACTTCAAATCACATTCACTATTAGAAATTATGAATGGATTAGCTGCTGATGATGAGGCGAAAAATGTAGTTCTTATTGTCGATACACTAAAAAAATTCGCAGACACAATGGATAAGAAAAACATGCGACATTTCGGTATAAAAGTAAGCGAATTTATTCTAAAAGGCGGAACATTCATAGGTCTAGGTCATACCAACAAAAATCGAGATACTAATAACAATCTAGTTTACTCGGGTACGTCAGATCTTATTGAAGATGTCGACTGCATCTACATGATGAACATTGAAGACGAAAACACTGATAAATCAGGACTACAAACAAAACACATCAAGTTAACTAATCAAAAACTCAGGGGGAATAACGCACTCGAACTCACTTATGTGTATGAAAAATCAGAAAATATGCCGTACCTCGACATGGTTAACTCTGTCAATAACATCGATTCTGATACGTATATAAAAGAGATGATTTTGCGAACTGAGAAACAGAACTATGCTAACTATATTAGTCAGTACAATGATGCTATTTCATTGATTAGTAATGTACTGAGTACCGCTAAAATAGATAAATCTAAACTAAGAGAGCACCTGTTACAGCACACAAATTATGGTCGAGATAAGTGTATTGAAATCATTGATAAAGTAACAGGCAAGCTCATTAATTTCAAGATGGAAGGAAAAACAGGCCGAAAAAAAGTCTACTTTCTTATAACTAATATCTAACTCTTATACCCGTTCTTTACGTTATTTACGTTATTTACGTTTATTAAATCAACTGAATGAACTGAATGCCCTAGAGTATGAGTCAGAAATAAAATCTGGCTCATACCCCCAATTCAAAAATACTCTACTCTGATTAACCCAGCGTCTTCACCCAAAAAGTCAATTCATTTATCCCTTAGTATGCTCATTCAACATATCAAAGATTATTCTTACGAATTGTTGATTTTTTATTGGATCAGACAGAAGCTGCATCATTTGCTCTTGATGTGCTTCGTTGCTGCCAAGAATTGCATCATCAATCGCTTGAGGAAAGTCGCCTAGCATTGCTTGATCACGAGTATTGTTATTAATCTGGGTCATTACTGATTCGTTCTCTGATAACTTGTCACGTACCGTCTTGGCATAGTTGATCATGTCACTATCAGTTAAGTTCTCAGTGCTAAATAACTCATTTAAGCGGTTAAGGATCAGCGATAAGAAGTCTTCTTCCTTGTTCTTAGGCTTAGCCGTACCGACATCATTACTTGGCTCTAGCTTGTAATCTGCTGCGTCTTCTTTGAGCTTGATGTCTTGTTCTCGGATTTTAGATAAGCGGTAGTGGCTCATTTCGACGTTGCTTAAATCAACCTCATCCTCTTGTACGTTTTGTTCATGCAGTAGGGGGCGAAGATAACGGGCGAACAGGCTTAATTTCTCAAGTTCTTTGTCTTCGTAATCAACAATCTGTGACATGAACTCGAAGAAGCGCACAAAGCTACCTAAGTCTTTCTTGAAGATCTCTAGGCGGTCTTTTTCCTGCTTACACTCTTTGAAAGAATTTTCAGCGTTAGCAATTAATACTGCATCTTTGGTCTTCTTGGTGCGTTCGAACATATCTTTTGATTGAATATAAGCATCAATCGCAGATTTATAACGATGTTGCCAACGATCAACCGCAGGTTTACAGATATTACTCACCGCAGCGTTAGATTTCTTCTTAGTCAGGAAGGCGATACAGAATTGCTCAACTTCATTCCATAAGAAAATACCGCTAGAACGTAGCTTTTCATACAAATCAAATACAAGGTTAGGATCGGTGACATCCATCAGCTCAGCAGTTTGATAGTAAGGTTGGAACGCTTCGAGAATGTCATCAGGCTCGTTAAAGAAGTCTAATACAAACGTACCACTTTCAGCCTTGCCTAAATAAGTACGGTTTAAGCGTGAGAGGGTCTGTACGCACTCCACACCACCTAAAGGCTTATCAACATACATTGCACACAGTTTAGGTTGGTCAAAGCCTGTCTGGAACTTATTAGCCACTAGCATCACTTGGTAATCATCACTATCAAACGCTTTACGCATATCACGACCCTTTAAGTTAGGGTTCATGTTGTTTTCAGTGAATTTCTTATTAAGCAGGGCAAGGCTATCAGGATCGTTGTCGTTAAATTCCACTTCACCAGAGAACGCCACCATAGCCGCAATGCGTTGGTAGTTGTTATCGGTAATGTATTTATCAAACGCCAGCTTATAGCGTACCGCTTCTTTACGAGAGCTGGTAACAACCATAGCCTTAGCCTGACCACCCAATAGGTGCATCACATGAGTTTTGTAGTGTTCAACAATCACTTTTACTTTCTGTGAAATGTTGTAGTCATGCAGACGTACCCACTGGTTAAGTTTATTTTTGGCTTTCTTGCTATCGACTTCTTTATCTGCGGCCTCAATTTTCTGTATTAGCTTATACGCCACTTGATAGCTGGTGTAATTCTTGAGTACATCTAAGATAAAGCCTTCTTCGATTGCCTGACGCATTGAATACACATGATAGGCGTATGGTTTGTTGGTCTTAGACGCTGGCTCATCAGGATTAGGTAAGCGACCAAACAACTCTAATGTTTTCGCTTTAGGGGTAGCAGTAAATGCGTAGTAGTTAAGGTTATTACTGTTCTTACGTGCCGCCATGGTTGCATCAAGAATGTCTTCTGACGATAGCATCACATCATCATCGGCTTCTTCGATCATCAATACTTCTTTAAGCTTGCGAGCGGTAGAGCCGCTTTGTGATGAGTGGGCTTCATCTGCAATCACCGCATACTTACGTTTTTTTAAGCTAACGCTGTTTTCAATCGCTCGTAGTACATACGGGAAGGTTTGAATCGTCACAATGATGATAGGCTGTGAGTTCTCAAGCGCAGCCGCCAGCTTTTCAGATTTAGAGCCGTCACCTTCTTTGTTGTTGATACGACCCACCACACCATCAGCATGTTCAAACTGATAGATAGTATCTTGTAGCTGATCATCAAGAACGGTGCGGTCTGTTACCACAATCACTGAATGGAACTGCTTTTCACCTTGCTCATCATAAAGGGTCGAGAGCTGGTGGGCTGTCCATGCAATCGAATTTGATTTACCAGAACCTGCACTGTGCTGGATCAGGTATTTATTGCCTGTACCTTCAGCAATGGCAGCGCCTATCAATTTACTCACGACATCCCATTGATGGTAACGAGGGAAGATCAGGGTTTCTTTCTTGTACTTGCGTCCTTCCCAATCTTCTTTTTCTTCAATTTGCAGGTGAATGAAGCTACCTAAGATTTTTAATAGGTTCTCAGGCAGTAATACTTCATTCCACAGGTAATCAGTGGCGTAGCGGTTTAAGCTCTTTTCATCAGAGAGGTCAGGTACATCGTTACCTTTACCGCCTTCTTTCGTACCTTTGTTAAACGGTAGGAAGAAGGTGTCATCACCAGCGAGCTTGGTTGCCATGAAGACTTCGTATTGGCTGACAGCAAAGTGTACCAATGCACCACGTTTAAAGGTCAGTAATGGCTCTGGCTTTTTGGTTTCAGGATCTTTGGGTAAACGAGTTTGCTTGTATTGCGTAATGGCGTTGTGTACAGCTTGTTTGAACTCAGATTTTAGCTCAAGGGTTGATACAGGTAAGCCGTTTACAAACAGCACCAAATCAATACGCCATGCTTTGGCTTTCTTGCCTGTTAGGGCTAAGTGCTCTGCGGTGGCGTAAGGGCTATAAACCAACTCGGGCACAACACGGCAGATGTTTTGCTCATAACGCGCCAGTGTTTCAGGGTTAAGGTTGTGCTCTGGTTTAAACTGACACAGCGAGAAACGGGCATTACGGATTTTTAAGCCATGACGAAGCACGCCTAACGTACCGTAAGTGCGAGAAACGGCATCGGTAGCGTTGCTGTCGGCTTTTTTTAGTTGTGCCACCAGCGCATCAAGAAAGTGACGCTCGGTATCATTGGGGTACACCTTGGCAAACTTTCCCCACTCTTTGGGTTGAGTAGTTTGTACAAAGTGAAGCGCATCTTCGCAATACAAAGCACGTTTACGATCATAACGATCAGGTTTACCTTGCTTCCAACCGTTAGCGACCATTTGAGCGATCATCTCATCTTGAAAGATGCGTTCTTGAGTGGTGTCGTTACTCATGCTATCACCTCCTCCTGTGCCTCATTGGTATCACTGCTGGTGGTGGCTACCCAACTACGAACATCTATCTTGCCTGTGACGGCGGCTGAGATAAGGGCAGTGCGGCGTTCAGTTAAAAGATGTACTTGTTCTTTGCTTTTTTTGATCAACGAATCAAATTTATTTTCATTGTTGGTTAAATAGGCTGTTATCTCTTTTAGCTCATCTTTTGGGGGGAAAGGGAATGATACAGACTCAATACCTTCACTTGATATATTCGGTTGATTAGTAATAGTCATGTTATTTTTAAACTGAGCAATAAAGCTATTGCTTAGAGACGAAAATAAAATGTAATCCGTTAGATTTTCATCCTCAATTTTTAGAAAGCCAACACGTTGGTTGATCAAAGGCATTTTTTCTAATTTAGGCATTTTTGCCACTTTAATACCACCAGCGATAATTGGACGAGTCATTGCAAATACTAAAGAGTTTGGTGGTGCGATATATTCAGAATTATCATGAGCAAACGTTTCTGGTAAATAAGCTAGTTCATTAAATGACATTGTTAAATGAGAAACGTTAGTGATTTTAACAACGGGATACCCTTGTTTAATAAAATCACCGCTCTTAAATGCAAAACCACCTATAACTCGACCAAAATGCTTGATTTTTTTTACACTCCAATGCTCAGGCACTTCACCCAACCACTCAACACCCGAATCTTTCATTGGTGCGTCAGGATTTAGCCCTTTTGTGACAGCATGGCTAATCACCGCTTGACGTTTTTCTTTAAGCAGTTCGATAAGTTGCTGCTGCTTTTCGATAAGCGTGTCGATTTTTGCCGTTTCGTGATCGAGAAAGGCGGCAATTTGGGTTTGATCATTAGTCGTTGGTATAGCAATGGTGAAATTATTAACTGTTTCTGATGGTACTCGTTTTAATCCACCAGCTCCTGTCATTGCCCCAGTAGCTACAGCCATAAAATTATCTTCCTGTAGGCGGTAGTACAAAAAACGATTATTTATTAAATCATTTGGTCTTAAAACATAAATTTCTGATGAGCCAAAGCCTATGCCATTGGTTAAACCAGCAGCAATAGCCATGTTTTTGTTTTCGAAGCACGGGGTTACTTTGGCTATTAAAACATCACCATTTTTAAAGTAGGTATAGCCGTCATAAACATCTTTTACGGTGCGTATCTCATCAAGAGTGATTGAATTTAATTTCAGCTTCTCCATCGGTAGAAAAGTACACTTCTCTGACATGATGGATTCTTCTAGCTCTGATTTTTTAGGTGTTAGTTCTGCTAGATATTTTAGAGGGACTATAGACCAGTCTTTTGGTATTTCTTTTAGCCACTCAATCCCTGAATCTTGATATTCAGAATACGCTTGATACTTACTCATTACGAACGCACCTCTTGCAGTAGGCTCATAATTTCATCACTGACCAGTGCCAAATCTTCATCAATTGCTTCCAGCGCACGAGGTGGTTGGTACACATAGAAATGGCGGTTAAATGGAATTTCATAACCCACAATGCCAATCTCACCATCTTTATCATCACGCTTATCGGCATTGATCCACGCATCGGCAACGTGTGGCAATACTTCACGCTTGACGTAGGTTTCGATAAGCTCAGTGGTGGTGATGCTTGGATCTAACGGTACGTTTTCGTTATCACGTAGATCGCCATCTGGTTGGAACTCAACTACCTTACCGTTGTAGTTAAATGAACCATATAACGGCTGTGAGGCTTCTTTGATGACTTTCTTGATCACAGGCTCAGCTTCTGGATTCTTAAACGTTACCGCATCAAAGAATTGTTTCTTCTCTTTGGCATCAAACTTAATGCCCGTTGCTTTGAATGCGCCTTTCATGGTGATGTCGAATTGGTTGAAATCGTTGCTCACTAAATCTCGACCACCAGCCATCTTTTCACCAACAGACATAGCAGATACTGCGGTTTGTAGCTGTTGGGCTTTGTCCATTAGCGAACGTTGGAATAACCACAACTTGCTATCTAACAGGTCTTTGATTTGTTTTTCTTTCAGTTCGCTAAACTCAGCTTTGATGAGCGCACGTACTTCGGTTTCAACTTCAGCAAGGTAGCCGTAGCTATCCTCATTCCACGCTGTACCAAACTCGTTATATAAACGCTCCATTGGTGCATTGAGTGGTTTTGGTGCAAAGCGTAGGCTTTCAATTGCAGCATCGGTAATTTGTGCCGATAGGCGTAGTGGGCGTTCAATGGTTAAGCGGCGATAGCCAAAGTCGGTGCTGTTGAAAATCTTACTTGCGAATGTCTTTGGTGCTGCTGTTTTACTGGTGGACGATTGGCGACCACGGTTGGATTTTTGTTCTGCTGGCTTATTAAGTCCCATGTCTGCAAGAGAAGTAGCATCAATCACTTCAAAGTTACCAAAAGTACGGGTGATAAGTTTGATATCGTCTTCGCTCATTAGGTTACGCTTAGAGCCTAACGATTTACGCATCTTGCCATGCAGGTTAGAACCATCAATCAGTTGAATCTTGCCTTTGCGCTCAGCTGTTTTTTTGTTTGATAGCACCCATACATAAGTCGCAATGCCTGTGTTATAGAACATATCAGTTGGTAAGGCGATGATACCTTCTAATAAGTCAGCTTCAAGGATATAGCGACGGATCTCACTTTCACCGCTACCTGCACCGCCTGTAAACAGTGGAGAGCCATTTAGGATGATACCGATACGACCACCATCTTTAACGTATCCATCAACGTTATGAAGCTCTTTTAAGGAAACAGGGCGCATCTTGCTGATAAGGTGCATCAAGAACAGCAATGAGCCATCAGAAACACGGGGTAAACCTGCACCAAAGCGACCATCAAAACCTTTTAGGGCATGCTCGTCTTTGATTTCACCTTCGATTTTCTTCCAATCGACACCAAACGGTGGGTTAGACAGCATGTAATCGAATTGTTCTGTAGGCAGTTGGTCGTTAGATAAGGTGTTGCCTAGTTTGATACGGCTAACGTCTTGCCCTTTGATGAGCATATCGGCTTTACAGATAGCGTAAGATTCAGGGTTTAACTCCTGACCAAAGGCACGCATAACGGCTTTAGGGTTCAACTCGTGAACGTATTCCATGCCTGATGATAGGAAACCGCCTGTACCTGCTGTTGGGTCGTAGATAGTACGGATGATGCCATCTTGCGTAAGGGCTTCATCGTCTTCCATGAATACAAGAGACGTGGTTAAACGAACGATATCACGCGGGGTAAAGTGTTCGCCTGCGGTTTCATTAGAGCTTTCCGCAAAGCGGCGAATGAGTTCTTCAAACACTAAGCCCATTTCATGGTTTGATACTTTGCTTGGGCTAAGGTCTGTGGTGGCGAATTTCTTTACCACTTTGAATAGTAGGTTTGCGTCATCAAGTAAGCCAACAAACTCATCAAATTTGAAGTGCTCAAAGATCTCACGGGCATCGGCAGAAAAACACTGAATGTAGTTCTCTAGGTTATCTTTAATGTCACTTTGACCGATTTTGCCTAGATCCATCGGTGAGGTATTGAAGAACGACAAGCCTTTAGGTGCTGATGCTGAAACAGTATGACGTTTGAGCATTTTTTCTTTAGCTTCTTCCGTGATACTCATAGCATTGATTGTTGCTGCTTGAGCAACAACCGCATCTTTACTTTCTTCCAGTACACACTCAAGACGACGTAGCAGGGTAAACGGCAGAATCACACGCCCGTATTGGGACTGTTTGAAATCACCGCGAAGTAGGTCAGCTACAGACCAAATGAAGGCAGCGGTTTGAGAGAAGTTATAATTAGAATTAGGCATAAGAGAATCTTAATCAAAATGATAATAAAAATTATACATTAACTACAATCAATAAGCAGTGACATAAAATGCAAAAGAGCACCTGTAGCAGGTGCTCTAACAAATTATTTATATTAAAACTGAATCAAGATTTATAGCCAGGAGCGGCATGAATCACATGCTTAGCAAGCAATTCGAGAATATCGCTTACTTGCTTATCTCTACGATTTTTTAATTGCTTAAAATTAGCAATGGATACTTCTAAAGGCCGACCTTCAGCAACTTCTTCTAAATTAAAAGCATCTTCTGCATGCTTAGTTACTTTCTTAATCCACACCAAATTTGACAAATTCTCTGCTAAATTATCTTTAGTGATAAAGCCAGCTTCCATTGCTTTTTCAATAACTTTTTCTTCAGTAGTGCTCGATTCGAACTTTTCAAGTTCAATTACGTACCAAAACAATTCAGATGTTGAAATATCGTTTCCCATAATGTTTATTAAAAATATAAAAAATATTTCGAATAAGTACAAATATACATTGTGTTTTGTTTTTTATGGGGGAGTTAAGAGGGGGAAATCCACTCTTGCCAGCGACAACGCGCAGCAGTTGTCCTATCTGGAACCCATACTGAATGCTGCGGGTTTTGTAGTGGTTATTTGCAAAAAGCGAAAATAATTTTTAAGCTTAAGTTAAAAGAAACTAACATGCTAAAAAACTGGACTATAACTACTCAAGCAGTTCGCCTAGCAAGCGATGGTATCGCCATGCGAGAGCGATATTTACTCTCGAAAACTCACGCTAATCACAAACACACCGAAAGCCTCGTATCTATCATCGGTAGGGCAAATACATCTAATCGTATCGCATTAGCTGGTGAGCAATTCCGACTCAACCAGCAACTGTATAACCGCCGAGGCGGCCGCCCTCTATCTAGTTATGCCATGGAGTATTGCTTAACGCTGCCGAAAGGCTACCGCCCTACACCCCAGCAATGGCAACTCATAGTTAAAGATTGCAGCATTGCTCTTGCTAAGCTTTGCAAACTCAATAAAACCGAATTTGATCAATACCGACAGCAAATTCGTGCAGTCCTGCACCAACAGCAGCAAACAGGTAGTAAAGGGAGTGGCGACCATATTCATTTGATTATTGGTAAAGTGGTAGGTAATAGAGTTCTCAAAGAGCTTCAACAAAAGAAAGCCACAAGGTTGATAAAGCAAGCTTTCAACCTCGCAACATTGAAGCATGTCGGTATTGATCATCGCAGCTATGTTCCCGCTGAAATAAAGAAAGGTCGACGACTTAGTACATGGCAATATCAATACGAAAAAGCGCAAAGCTCACTAGAAATAGAGAAGCTTCTCAAGCAAATGCAGACACAGACTGATAAGTGGCTAAAAGCCAAGGAAGATAACAATGACAGGCAAAAACGACGTCAAGAAAATCGCTTAACTAAGACTTATGAGTCCTTGAAAGCCCATCATCTATCAAAGCAACAACAAGAACAAGTAAATAAAATTAAAATTAAATAATTATGGCTTATTACAACGGACGCTGGCATCTCTATTCAGAAGCCGAAAGACGCGACTACGCTCATCAACAAAAGGATGTTTGGCGCCAAGCTTGGCACAACTCATGGATCTCGAAGACAGGATTAAAACAAGAAAAAAACTGGACGGATGCTATGATCGCACACTTTCTTGCAAGAAAAGAAGAAAATGCAGGTAAAATAAAAGCTTATAGTCGCACATTGATTAATCGTATTGAAAAGACTAAAGCTTTTAAAGAAGCGATGATAAAACGAGAGACAAGACAGCGAAAACATAAGGGATAACTGCTATTACAAAGTCCATCAATTGAGTGGGCTTTGTTTTATTTATCAGCACTGCTGCATATACCAATCTTTGTAAGCTTCTTGACTCATGCGTTCGACGTAAGCAACTAAATCATCAAAATTAATCAACCAAGGTGATTTTTGAGATTTAATTAGACGAATTACAGGGAAGGGTAATTCTTGATTACGAGCTTTTCGTTTGGCTGCCGCTGGTGTCAATCCTAGAAACTCTTTAGCTATAATTTCTAATGGAATAAGTGCCATATTGTTGAACTGAACAGCAAGAAGCGAATTTGTGGTTGGGAGAAAACAAGGTACGGTCATCATAACTCCAATATCTACATTGATGATCGTATAGCGACAAGCCATACCTTTAGTATGTACTCAATTTTTTTAGTTATTTCAAATTTCTGAAGGATTTTTTTGAATGAATTTTTAGGGCGTGTAGAATGGGTACGAGAGTGCTAGGAATGTGTTGTTGTTAGTAACCGTCCCCCTATCGTCCCTTACTGCTTTTAACAATCAACGTAAGCTTATGTTTTAAATGAAAAATAAGTTAACAGCGTGTCCAATCAAGCATTGGAGCAACAGAGAAGCGTTGTAATGGATAAGAGCTCATAGGTAATTTCTTTCAGTGATCAAGGCCTCAATTCTAACATAATCAGAACACAAGCAGCCAATCTATTACTTATTTTTCTCATCCCAGATAAACTTAAACAGTCAATAATTCTCTAAATAGTGAAATTAAAATATTTATGATAAACTTCCAACTTGTTCATAAATAAGACACGTTAACCTTGAATAGTTCTCAAAAAGAAAAAGTTGAGCTGTTATGCCAACAACGTGGTGTTAGATTAACGCCGCAACGACTCACTGTTTTAGAGCTTATTGTTACCCATCATGGTGCAGTTAGTGCTTATGATCTTTTAGAGCAATTAAAAAAAATAGAGCCTCAGGCAAAACCACCCACTATTTATCGTGCTTTAGATTTTTTAGTGACTCAAGGGTTTGTTCATAAGGTCGAATCAATAAATAGCTATATTTCTTGTTGTGTTATTGGCGAACATGCTCATTTTTCACAACTTTTTATCTGTCGTACTTGCGATGATGTTGTTGAATTCCATGATATAAAAATTACAGAGCAGCTAACAAAGCATGCTGAACAGATTGGGTTTTCAGTTGAAAACCACATTGTTGAAACTCATGGTACCTGCAAGGCTTGTTTAGACCACAATAATAAAAATTAATTAAAGGACACTACCTACGATGCGTGCTGAATTTATAAACCCATTCTTAGCTTCACTAATGAATGTACTTAAAACGATGGCTTCAATGGACTTAAAACCTCAAAAGCCTCGTATTAAAAAAGATGAAATTGCTCGTGGTGATGTCTCTGGTCTCATCGGTATGATTGCTCCTCAAAGTAAAGGATCTATGTCTATTACTTTTGATGAACAACTTGCATTGCAAATTATGCAAAATATGTTGGGTGAACGCCCAAACAGCATCAATGAAGAAGTGACGGACATGGTGGGTGAAATCACTAACATGGTTACTGGTGGTGCAAAACGTATTCTTTCTGAACGTGGTTTTGAATTCAATATGGCAACGCCTATGGTTGTTTCAGGTAAAGGCCATACGATCACTCATAAATGCGAAGGTGCTATCATTATCATGCCTTTTACTTCCGAGTGGGGTAATGCGTTTATTGAGATCTGTTTTGAATAGCAGAAACTAGAACGCTGCGCTTCTATAAGAGCAAAAGCAAGAACTAAAGGATTCAGGAAATGATAGAGGTTGATATTTAAGTATCAGCCTTTTTTATTGCCTGTAATATCGATAAATAATACCAATCCGGATAAGTAGTTGATCAGATAATTGCGTAAGAAAAATCGATTTTAACAAGCAAGAATGATCAAATATTTATGTGGATTGGTATAAATACAAAAAGAGCCGACCGAAGTCAGCTCTTTTAATTAATAAATTTTATAACTTAACGATTAAGCTTTGTATGCTTTAAATGCGTTAATTAAGCCGTTTGTTGAACTGTCGTGAGACGTTACCGCTTTATCGTCAGCCAGTTCAGGAAGAATTTGGTTAGCCAGTTGCTTACCTAGTTCTACACCCCATTGGTCAAAGCTGAAGATATTCCAAATCACACCTTGTACAAAAATTTTGTGTTCGTACATTGCAATCAAGTTACCCAATGTTTTAGGCGTTACTTGTTTAACTAAGATAGAGTTTGTTGGGCGGTTACCAGCAAATACTTTAAATGCAACCAACTCAGCCATTTCTGCTTCTGTTTTACCAGCCGCTGCAAATTCTGCACGAACCGTCTCTTCTGTTTTACCAAATGCTAACGCTTCTGTTTGTGCAAAGAAGTTAGACATTAGTTTTTGATGGTGATCACCCACTTGGTTGTGGCTGATTGCAGGTGCAATAAAGTCACAAGGAATTAATTTTGTACCTTGGTGGATCAATTGGTAAAACGCGTGTTGACCATTTGTGCCTGGTTCGCCCCAAATGATTGGACCCGTTTGGTAATCAACAGGGTTACCGTTACGGTCTACACATTTACCATTTGATTCCATGTTACCTTGTTGGAAGTACGCAGCAAAACGGTGTAGATACTGGTCGTATGGAAGAATTGATTCTGATTCTGCACCGTGGAAGTTGTTATACCATAGGCCAATTAGTGCCAGAATAACTGGAACATTGTTTTCAAGATCCGTATTAGCAAAATGGTTATCCACTTCATGAGCGCCTTCAAGAAGCTCAACAAAGTTATCAAAACCAACCGCTAGTGCAATTGAAAGACCGATTGCTGACCATAGAGAATAACGACCACCAACCCAATCCCAGAATTCAAACATGTTATCAGTATCGATACCAAACTCAGACACTGATTCTGCATTCGTTGATAGTGCAGCAAAATGCTTAGCCACGTGTGCTTGATCGCCAGCTTCAGCTAGGAACCAATCACGCGCACTGTGTGCATTCGTCATTGTTTCTTGAGTCGTGAATGTTTTCGATGCGATTAAGAACAACGTCGTTTCTGGATTTAATGGCTTCAATGTTTCAACAATGTGTGTGCCATCTACGTTTGAAACAAAATGCATATTTAGGCGTGTTTTGTATGGTGCAAGTGCTTCAGATACCATGTAAGGACCAAGGTCTGAACCACCGATACCGATGTTTACGATATCTGTAATTTCTTTACCAGTATAACCTTTCCACTCACCAGAAATTAAACGCTCAGTGAAACCTTTCATTTTCTCTAGTACGGCATTAATCGCAGGCATTACATCTTCACCATCAACAATCACTGGCGTGTTACTGCGATTGCGTAGTGCTGTATGAAGTACTGAACGACCTTCAGTTTTATTGATTTTTTCACCACTGAACATCGCGTTAATTGCTTCTGATAATTCAGTTTGCTCAGCCAAAGAGAACAAATGCTTCATTGTTTCTTCTGTTACTAAGTTCTTAGAGAAATCCACTAAGATATCTTGACCAAACGTTGTTGAAAATTTATCAAAACGTTGAGCATCCGCAGCAAACAAATCTGACAAATTCATGTTTTGTGCGGTTTCAAAATGTGCAGTTAAGTCTGCCCAAGCTTGAGTTTCTGTTGGGTTGATGTTTTTTAACATGGTAAAAATATCCCGTGTAGTAGGTTTGTTGGCTCAAAAATAAATTTCTGAACGCCCCGTTTATACGAATCTAAAAAATATGGTGAACTTTATATATTATGACCAAAACTACGCTCACCCTTTTTGAGTTAGGTCACATTAAAACTTCTATAAGTGAACATTATCACTATCAAAATTACAGAACTCTAGTACTCAAGTCATTTTTCTCGTAATTAATCGATTAGAATGGCTGATTAATCATAACTCGAAAGACACTTTCTTCACTTCCTTTCGACATTTCAGTACGGACAACAATACCTTCAACTTGAAAACGAATTGCACCACCTGCACTCCACTTCATATCCTCATGTAATGTAGACAGTGAAAACTCATCAGCAACCCGCCCTACATCAACAAATGCGACCCATTGCCACCAAGGTACATCATAAAGATTAAAAATAGGCCAATCTTCTAAGGGTTGCCAATCAGGCATAACTCGGTATTCCGCGGAGTAATTAATAGCTGAGCGGCCATGGAACCGTCCACCACCGTAGCTACGTAGACGATAAATCCCCCCTAGTTTTATCCCTGCATATTCTGGAGGTTGATGCGAATCAGATTGCCAACTTGGTGTATCCGCGATATAAAAATCAAAGGCCAGAACCTGTTTATTTATCACATTCCCCAAGCTACCTAAATCAAAGAAAGCACTTTGTTGAAACTCCCATGTCCACCACTCTTCTTGTTCACTGGTTTCTGGTGAATAGGCAAAATCTAATTCGGTGCGCGAGCCGTGAGTCGTGTTTCTTACACTATTTCGGTTATCCCAATCAAAATTTACCTTCATGCCCCAATTAGCATCGGGCTCATCCCACCCTGCAACATCGGATAAAACACGAGAATAATAAAAAGGACTCAGCTCAATACTCGAAACGCCACTTTCTAATGGGTTATAGTTTTTCACTTCTCGGTTAGGCATATAAGCCGCTTTTGCACCGATCTTTTTTGCATTACCGATCGGAAGAATATAATTAGCCGTGAGGTGATATTGTGATTCAACACCATCAGTAAAAACTTCATCATTAACAGAAGAACTGTTACTACCGGCTGCTCCAAGATGATAATCCATGTCTTTGAAGTTGGCATTATAAGCACTGGCTCCCACCAACCATGAATGACCGATTTGAAAGTTATTCGCAGATAAGTACGTCATGTAAGACCCCTTATTGGAATAGAGTCCCGCTGCAAATAATGTCGCTTGAGGTTGACCTACCCCCTTCATCACAGCAGCGGCGCCTACTGTAGTCCCCAAGCTCTCAGACGAAAACATAAAAGGAACAGCCGACGTTTCAGGTAATGACGTTGGCCAAATACCCTCTTCAGCAAATGCATTGCTTAAAAAATAAAAAGGTAAAATAAGAAAAAGCGCCAAACCAGTAGCGCTTTTAAAAAGAAATGAATTCAAGATAGATCTCATTAAATGTATAGCATCTGTACTCGTGATGTTAGTTTTGTCACTAACTCATAAGCAATAGTTCCGATGTGTTCAGCGACTTCTTCAGCAGGAAGATCTCGCCCCCACAAAACGGCTTCATCGCCCACTTTATCTTTTGCTTCCGGACCTAGATCAACCGTCAGCATATCCATAGACACACGACCTGCGATTGAAACTTTACGACCATTGACTAAGACAGGAGTTCCATTAGGTGCTGCTATTGGGTAACCATCCCCATAGCCAATAGCGATAACTCCAATTTTAGTGTCTCGCTCACTCGTCCACATCGCACCATAACCGACACTTTCACCCGCTTTTACATCACGAACGGCAATCAAATGAGAGGTTAGGGTCATCGTAGGTAAATAACCTAACTCTTGTGCTGATTGATTAGAAAAAGGAGATACACCATACATAATGATACCTGGTCTAACCCAATCTAATTGACTATCAGGCCACGCTAATAATCCAGCAGATGCCGCCAATGAACGCTCACCTTGGCAACCATCCGTTAATGACATGAAAGTATCAATTTGCTTATTGGTTGTTGGATTATCAAGCTCATCAGCACAACCAAAATGGCTCATGTAACGTAATGGTTTAGCTACGTTTTTACATGCGTGCAAACGGTCAACATACTCTTGATATTCTTCAGGACGAATACCTAAACGATGCATGCCTGAATCCACTTTTAGCCAAACAACAACTGAGCCTTCAAGTTCAGCGCCTTCAAGTGCTTCTAATTGCTCTTTGCAATGTACCGCTGTTTGAATGTTATTTGCGACCAAAATAGGCAAATCACAAGCAGAATAAAAACCTTCAAGTAACAATACTTGCTTAACAATACCACCAGCACGAAGCTGTAAAGCCTCTTCAATCCGAGCAACACCAAAAGCATCAGCGCCTTGCGCCCCTTTTGCTATATTTAGTAGCCCATGGCCATAACCATTGGCTTTTACTACAGCAAGAAGCTTACTGTTTGGAGCTTGTTGTTTAATCTTTTGCAAATTATGCGCTAAAGCTGACATATCAACTTGGGCAGCCGCCGCTTTCATGTAGCTCATATTATTGCCTTATTCGTCATCAAACGCAGGGCCTGCGTAATTATCAAAGCGTGAGAATTGCCCTTGGAACGTCAAACTTACTGAACCGATAGGACCGTTACGCTGCTTACCTAGGATAATTTCTGCAATGCCTTTACGGTTACTTTCAGGGTTATAAACCTCATCACGGTAAATAAACATGATTAGATCGGCATCTTGCTCGATAGCACCTGATTCACGAAGATCTGAGTTAATTGGTCGTTTATCTGCTCGTTGCTCTAGGGAACGGTTAAGTTGAGACAGTGCGACAACAGGAACGTTTAATTCTTTCGCTAGCGCTTTCAATGATCGTGAAATTTCTGAAATTTCTTGAGTACGGTTGTCCTGCATTCCAGGAACTCGCATTAGTTGAAGGTAATCTATCATGATCATACTTAACCCACCCGATTCACGTGCAACTCGACGAGCACGAGAACGTAGCTCTGTTGGTGTTAACCCAGAACTATCATCGATATACATATTTTTCTTTTGAGTCAAAATACCCATTGTCGATGAAATACGCGCCCAGTCTTCATCGTCTAATTGGCCGGTACGGATTTTAGTTTGGTCCACACGAGACATTGAAGCCAACATACGCATCATTAGTTGCTCGGCTGGCATCTCTAGCGAGAAAATCAATACTGGCTTATCTTGATCCATTGCGGCATTTTCACATAAGTTCATCGCAAAGGTGGTTTTACCCATCGATGGACGCGCTGCAACAATAATTAAATCAGACCCTTGAAGACCTGCGGTTTTCTTATTGAGATCAGTAAACCCTGTCGAAACACCTGTCACACCATCTTGTGGTGTTTGGTATAAAAGCTCAATACGCTCTAAGGTTCTCTCAAGAATGGTATCGACCGTCTGTGGGCCTTCATTTTCTGTCGTACGCGCTTCTGCAATAGCAAAAACCTTACTTTCGGCCATATCCAGTAAATCTTCAGAAGTACGACCTTGAGGATCATAACCCGCGTCAGCAATTTCATTGGCTACACCAATCAAGTTACGAACCATCGCACGTTCACGAACAATATCGGCATACGCATTAATGTTAGCAGCACTTGGGGTGTTTTTTACTAAATCAGCAAGATAGGCAAAGCCACCGACAGAGTCTAATCTTTCATGACGTTCAAGGTGCTCAGAAAGAGTGATCAAATCCAATGGATTACTATTTTCTAAGATGGATTTAACTGATTCAAAAATCAATCGATGTGGTCGGCTATAGAAATCACCCGCCACTACTTTTTCTGCAACGGTATCCCAACGTTCATTATCAAGCAGTAAACCACCAAGTACAGATTGCTCTGCCTCTAATGAATGTGGCGGTACTTTTAACGCATCAACTTGAGCGTCGTGTTTACGGTTTTGATTTCGATTATCGACCATTACTGCTTTTCACCATCCTAAATTTAGCTCTACATTATAACGAAAAGAAATAGGGATGAAATAACTATCCGCCTATCTCCTGATAACCTTTCGCAAAATAAAGATTTTGACTCAAATTTAACGCTTCAATCGAAGAAAACATCTATACTATCTAGTCCTCTTTATTCTTTCTGAGATTAATACGTGTTAAAAAAAGTTTTACTTACAGGGCTTATCGCAATCAGTGCATCTGTTCATGCAAGTGAGATAGAAAAAAAAGATGCTGATACGCAACTTCCCCCATCAGAAAAAAAACAAAACGAATTTGATAATGACAGTCATAATTCAACGACACTAGATTGTAAGCTAGAACCTGTCTATGCCTCTGGGCAAACAAGTCATACTGATAATGTAAAATATTACCTATCAAAAGATGATTGCGAACTAGACTCTGACCAATTAATTATTGAAACAAAAGCCATCACCAAGATAAAACCAAGTGAAGTAAGTTCGGAAGAAGTCGATACTGCACCTCCTTCACCATGGGAAAGCCAAGTTGAATTTGGTTATCAATCAAGTAAAGGGAATGATGATTCACAATCTCTTAATGGTCGTTTAGAAGCGAGTTATACTTCTGGACAGCATCGTCACACCGGTGAAGTAAAGTATTACCTATCAAAAGACGATGGCGAAACAGATAAAGACCAATTAAGCCTTAACCTACAAAGTGACTATAAAATAAGCCCGGATTATTACCTTTATGCCAACTTTAAAGGTTTAGAAACCAAATACAGTGCCTATTTTAAAGATTATACGTTTTCAGGTGGTGTCGGTTATCAAGCAAGCAACACTGAAACCTTAGTATTAGAATTAGAATTAGGTCCTGGTTACCGTTATCAAAACCCAAATTTGGATGAAATTGATGATGATGACCTTATCTTTCCAGAAACGGTCGCCGAAGCAATCATACGAACAAACATGACATTATCATGGAAACCGATGGATGTTATTACCTTAGCTTCTGACATCACCGTAATTAGCGGTAAAAGTAACACTCGTGTCGATTCTGAAGTCAGTATCACCAATAATATTACGGAAGAAATTGCCCTGAAAATAGCACAATCTCAAGAATATTTGGATCGTGTACCTCCAGGGCTAAGTAAAACCGATTCTGTATTTTCGGTTAATTTGCTCTTTTTATTTTAAGCGTTATCTTTTATTAGTGCAGTTCTTCATGTTTCTTAACTAAGCCAAAATCAGCTAATATGGCGTAAGCCGCTGGGATCATGAAGAGTACTAATAGCGTTGATGTAAAAATACCAAATACAATAGAAACGACGAGTGGCTGAATAACCTGAGCTTGTAAACTGGTTTCAAGTAATAAAGGCAACAACCCAGCAGCAGTAGTAATTGATGTCAAAAATACCGCTCTAAACCTTTCTTGGCTCGCTTTCACAACAGATTCATACACCGAATCTCCATCATCAACATGATGTCGAATGTATTGCACTAATAAAATTGAATCATTGACCACGATGCCCGCCAAAGAAACAAATCCCATAATACTCGGCATACTTAATGGATGGTTTAATAATACATGCCCCCATAGGACACCTATCAAGGCTAGTGGAATCGCAAGCATCACCACAAAAGGTTCAAGGTAACTTCTAAATTGAAAACTCAAGATAACAAAGACACCAAATAAACCCAGCATGAATCCCGTGCCCATTGATTGTCCTGTTTCTGCGGTATCTTTCGCTTCCCCTTCAAAATCAAAACGTAAGCTTGGGTATTTTTTCTGAAGTTCAGGAGCAAGCTCTTTTCTAAATTGATTTAACACTTCGGTCGAACTCACTTGTGATGCATGAACATCACCGAAGACACTTAAGGTTCTTAATCCATTAATACGTTGAATTCGAACATAATTACGCTGAAAATCTAATGTTGCAACAGAGGCTAAAGGTATTTGGCCTCCAGTAGGTAAAATGATTGGAAAGTTTTCCAGAGTATGCAAATTACCCGCTTGTTCTTTATTTAAACGCACTTCAATTTCAATATTTTCAACACCAAGTTGGATCTCATCAGCCGTTTGTCCAAAGTAAGCAGCGCGTAATTGATTAGCAACCAATTGGCCTGTAACTCCATAGGTTTCAGCCCCCGGGCGAAGCTTCACAAGCACTTCTTCCTTGCCCATTCGCATATCATCAAGAACACCATAAACCCCTGAAAATTCATTGAGATAAGCTTGTACTTCTAAGGAGGCAGACTTTAACGTATGTAAATCATCATCCATCATGCGAATTTCAATCGCTCTACCACCCGGCCCCATCGTCGGTTGTTTATAAACCATGGTTATTGGGTCTGCTAACTCTCCAACTTCTGCACGCCACGCATCAATAAAATCATCAATGAGTGTATTTCGTTTTTCTGCCCCTAATAAATCTAAACGAATGGTCGCCAAGTGAGGACCTGATTCACTCGCGTCTGCATTAGTATTAAATTGCTGAGTGATATGCTCAACAAGTTGGCGACCCTCTTCGTTCTTTTCACTCCATTCTTTATTTAGTTTCTCTGCCGCAAAGACAATTTTATCTACTACAATTTCAGTCTGAGAAAGTGATGTTCCAGGTGGTAGGATAATTCGAGCTTCTGCAATATCACCATCTAATTCAGGAAAACCGACAAACTTAAGCGCGCCACCAGAAATGAGTGAAAAAGAAATCAATAAACTGGCAATCACGGCACCTAAAAAAGCGTAACGCCACTCTACTACCTTGGTTACTGCTTTCACTAAAGTGACATTTCTAAAGTGTTCAAAACGATCTAACACTTTCTTTTTAAAACCAGTAATTGGCTTATCTTTTTTCGCTTTATGTAAAGAGTGGCTTAAATGATTTGGAAGAATTAAAAATGCTTCAATTAGGCTCAGAGTTAATACAAGAATAAGCACTTGAGGAATAACCTTCAGTACCGCCCCCATTTCTCCTTGTAGAAACATCAAGCTACCAAAAATACACACTGTCGTTAAGAAAGAAGACAATACGCCGGGAAATACTTTTTTGACGCCGTTATACACCGCATCATCTATCTCTTGTCCCCGATCTAAATGTGAGGCAATCGATTCTGCAATTACAATGGCATCATCCATCATGATCCCTATTGCCATCAACAGGGCGACGAGTGACATAATATTAATAGAAAGCCCTAAACTCGCCATTAAAAATAAGCCACCAAGAAACGCAACCGGCAAACCTGCAGCAACCCAAAAAGAGTAACGGAAAGTAAAAAATAGCCACATGGTTAAAAATACAAGAATGATCCCTTGCCAACCATTTTTTACCATCATGGTTAATCGATCCCATAATAAAGAAGAAAGATCATTCGTCATTTCTAATGAAACACCATCAGGAGCGATGGACTGCTGATATTGAACAAACTCAGTCACACGATCTTTAATGCGCAAAGCGTCTTCTTCTTTATTTTTACTGATCTTAAGTAAGGCTGACGGCTTACCATCAAACAATACTTTTTGTTCATCAAGCTCAAAGCGATCGGTTATCGTGGCAATATCATCTAAACGGATCAATGCACCATTATCCGACGCCCCCATCACCGTTTTTGCTAATTCTTGAGGTGTTGTTTTTCTTTCATCGAAACGAATTAAAAAGTTTTTCTCTGGGGTTTCAATGTTTCCACTCGGTAATTTTACATTTTGTTCAGCCAGTTTATTCGCAATATCTCCAACATTTAAGCCAAGCTGACGAATCGCACTTTCATTTAATTCAACACGGTATTGATGATCAGAAAACCCACTAACTTCAACCAAAGAAACATCATAATCAAGCTTTAAACTTTGTTTCAATTTTTCAGCATACGCCTTCAACTCTGGCCATGTGGTATCAGCCGTAATTGCCACATCCACCACTGGTTCATTCCAATCTAGCTCTTGAACTACCGGAGATTCTATCTCTTTAGGGAAATCATTAATCGAATCAATTTGAGTTTGAACATCAACCAGCATTCGTCCTATATCTGCTTTTTCATTCAGCTTAATAACTAAACGAGCAGAACCTTCAATGGCCTCACATTTTGTTTCTTCTATATTTCCTAGGCCATCAACGGCGTCCTCCATCCGAACACAAATGCTCTCTTCCACTTCTTGTGGCGACGCACCAGGATAAACGACACCAGCCAAAATATAAGGCGGGCTAAATTCAGGAAACGTTTCACGCTTTAATTGAGATAGCGACACTAAACCAAGCAGCAATATAGAGAGCATTAATAAATTGGCGGCCGTTGGGTGTCTTGCAAAAAACTTAATCATTCCACTGGCTCCTTCTTAGGAACGACTGAACGCAGTTGCATGCCATTAATAGCAGGAAGAAGATCATTTAAGATCAATAAATCACCTTGATTAAGATCACCAGAAATGACCACTTGATTATCTCTTCTAAAGTCTATTTTTACAGGAAGAATAATTAACTGACTGTTTTCATTTAATAAGTAAATCTTATCGCCATGAAGAGCACTTTCTGGGATCACCCATTGCAGTGAGGCCTCTCCTTCAATCAACGCTTTGACAAACATGCCATTAACCAACGGAGGTAATGAATTTGGTTTGAGCATTTTATAGTCTTGTTCGATCTCTAAAATCACACCAACAGTGGCCTGATTTGGATCGACAGTTTCACTGATACGCTCAACTTGAGCTTGCCACTCGGCATTAAAACGGCCACTGCTCAACTGCACTATCGCTTGAAGGGGTAATGAATCAATATTTGGCATCCCTTGTTCATTAGACTGAAATACACGAAAGCTTTGCGCTAAAGTTTGCATATCATGAATCGATACCTGTGCTTCCATTTCCATTGTTTTAATGCCATGGGCGATGAACATGGTTTGCTGTAGATTAACCACTTGATCCGCTTCAATATCCACCTCAGAAATACGCACATCCGTTGGTAATATAATCGACGTTTTTTCTAAAGAACGCTGTGCTTCTTTTAATTTAGCTTGGTTTACTTTAACCATTGCCGCAGCTACTTTTCTTTCATCTGGCAATAATAATATTTGGTTTTGAATATCTTGAACGACTTTTTGTTGCGCTAAATAAGATTGGTTCTGTTGATCTAAATCCGATTGAGAAGTTAGCCCTTTTTTCTGTAGATTTACTTTACGACTCAATTCTTTTTTACTGATCGTTAAACGATTCTTTTCAATTTTTAACGTATTTCGGATATTTTTTTCTTCTAAATCCACTTTTGCTAACTGGGTTTGACTTGACCCTAAATCAGCTTCAGCCTGAGCAAGCTTTAATTCATAATCAAGTGGATCTATACGTAAAACCTCTGTTCCCGCTAACAAGATGTTACCTTTGTTTAGCTCAGGATGACGATAAACCACTTTACCCGATACTTCTGCAATCGCTTTCCATTCAAATTTAGGCTTTATTTTACCAAAACCAATCACTTGAGGGGCTATTGATTCAGGTTCTAACACTTGAACATTGACCATCTTTGAACGATCTTCAGGTGGCTTAATTTCTGCTGAAGGACGTAATTTAGTCACGATAATAAGCGTTATTACCCCTAACGCAACAACAGGGAAAAAGAGGTATTTTTTGTTTATTTTCATTATGTGCATCTCTTCTATTTGCTAAACGCCATGCCAGATAAAGCTAAATATTTTTTAATTGTACTATTAAGAATTAAAAATACGCCTACTTTGTATAAAAACACACCCACGCAATCGTTTTATCTCTCTTTTTTAACATTTAACCCAAAAAACATTCATATAAGGTAAAACGGCTATTTAAAGGTTGACGATATGCGCCAAATACGATATTAATTTGTTAATTAATTTTATGGATTGTATTTCAAATGAAAACAGCATCTTCTTTATCTCTTCGCCTCCTCCTGATCGTGAACATCTCACGCGGGTAGGTTGTGGAACAAAAGAAGCCATAAACCAAATTTTAAAACCCGCTGAACATGGCGGGTTTTTTTATGGAAAACCGTCGTTAAAGCGCACGACATACACAAGGAAGCAAGCCCATGAGCGATCAAGTCATTATCTTCGACACCACCTTACGAGATGGCGAACAAGCACTATCAGCGAGTTTAACCGTAAAAGAAAAATTACAGATTGCGTATGCGCTTGAGCGTCTGGGTGTTGATGTCATTGAAGCGGGTTTTCCAGTTTCATCTCCAGGTGATTTTGAATCAGTTCAAACCATTGCCAAACACATTAAAAATAGTCGAATTTGTGGTTTAGCTCGCGCCGTTCCTAAAGATATTGATGCGGCAGCAGAAGCATTGAAAGTCGCAGAAGCGTTCCGAATTCATACCTTTATTTCTACTTCTACCGTTCATGTTCAAGATAAATTACGCCGTAGCTACGATGATGTGGTTGAGATGGGCGTAAGAGCGGTTAAACACGCACGTAATTATACTGATGACGTTGAGTTTTCTTGTGAAGATGCAGGTCGTACACCGATTGATAATTTATGTCGCATGGTAGAAGCAGCCATCAATGCTGGTGCAAACACCATCAATATTCCAGATACTGTTGGCTACACTATTCCTGGTGAATTTGGCGGTATTATTCAGCAATTATTTAACCGTGTTCCAAACATCGATAAAGCCATTATCTCCGTTCATTGTCATGATGACTTGGGGATGTCTGTGGCTAACTCTATTGCTGCGGTTCAAGCCGGTGCTCGTCAAGTTGAAGGAACAATAAATGGTATTGGTGAGCGTGCAGGTAACTGTTCTCTAGAAGAAATCGTAATGATCCTGCAGACTCGTTCAGAGTATCTAGGTGTGCATACGGGTCTTAAAAATGATGAGATCCACCGCACCAGTAAGTTGGTAAGTCAGCTGTGTAATATGCCAATTCAAAGCAATAAGGCTATCGTAGGCGCAAACGCCTTTAGCCACTCTTCAGGCATTCACCAAGACGGTATGCTTAAGAATAAAAACACTTATGAAATCATGACACCAGAATCTATTGGCTTAAAAAACAAAGCATTAAACCTAACCAGTCGTTCAGGTCGTGCTGCGGTTAAGAACCACATGGATGCAATGGGTTATAAAGACGAAGAATATAACCTAGACGCTCTATATGCTGATTTTGTGAAGCTAGCGGATCGTAAAGGCCAAGTGTTTGATTACGATTTAGAAGCCCTAATGCATTTTGCTAACTTACGTGATGAAGATGATTTCTATAAGTTGAATTACCTAAGTGTGCAATCAGGCAGTGTAATGGCGACAACCAGTATCAAGCTACTTTGTGGTGATGAAGAAAAATGTGAAGCCGCTGTCGGTAATGGCCCTGTTGATGCACTTTATCAATGTATCTACAAACTAACAGGCTATGAGATTGTTCTAGATAAGTTTGATCTAACTGCAAAAGGCGAAGGCGAAGATGGATTAGGTCAAGCGGATATTATTGCGAACTATAAAGGTCGTAAGTATCACGGTACCGGTCTAGCTACCGATATTATCGAAGCCTCTGGTCAAGCACTACTTCACGTAATAAACAGCATTCACCGCGCAGATCAAATTGCTGAGATTAAGCAAAAGAAGATTACTGCGGTTTAAGAGAGTCGAAAATAATTTTAAATCAGGGAAGTCTTTATCTTCTCTGATTAACCAAATTAAATAAAAAGATTAAAGGATTAACATGACGAATAAAACATACAAAATTGCGATTTTACCGGGCGATGGTATTGGCCCTGAAGTAATGGAACAAGCACATAAAGTTCTGGATGCAATTGAGAAAAAACACGCAATTTCATTTTCACGCGAGCAGCATGATGTTGGTGGTATTGCGATTGATAACCATGGTTGTCCGCTACCAGAGAGCACAGTAAAAGGTTGTGAAGAATCAGATGCCGTATTATTTGGTTCGGTTGGTGGCCCTAAGTGGGAAAACTTACCACCTAACGATCAACCTGAGCGTGGTGCCCTACTTCCTCTGCGTAAACATTTCCAACTATTCTGTAATCTTCGTCCTGCGCAAATTCATAAAGGATTAGAAAATTTCTCTCCACTGCGTGCTGATATTTCTGGTAATGGTTTTGATATCGTCGTGGTTCGTGAGTTGACTGGCGGCATCTATTTTGGTCAGCCAAAAGGTCGTGAAGGCGAAGGTCCTCAAGAAAAAGCCTACGATACTGAAATTTACCACCGCTACGAAATCGAACGTATTGCAAAGATTGCCTTTGAATCAGCTCGTCTACGTAATAAAAACGTTTATTCAATTGATAAAGCTAACGTTCTACAAAGCTCCATTCTATGGCGTGAAGTGGTAGAGGAAGTGGCACAAGATTACCCAGATGTAAAACTAAGCCATATGTACATTGATAACGCGACCATGCAGTTAATCAAAGATCCTTCTCAGTTTGATGTAATGCTATGTTCAAACATCTTTGGTGACATTATCTCTGATGAGTGCGCGATGATCACAGGCTCTATGGGTATGCTTCCTTCTGCAAGCCTAAATAAAGATAACTTTGGTTTGTATGAACCAGCAGGTGGTTCAGCACCAGATATCGCAGGTAAAAACATCGCAAACCCAGTGGCTCAGATCTTATCTGCTGCACTGATGTTACGTTACAGCCTAGGTGAAGAAGAAGCAGCACAAAGTATTGAAGCTGCCGTATCTAAAGCGCTGTCAGCAGGTGAACTTACGGCAGATCTTGCTGGTGATAAACCCGCACTAACTACCTCAGCAATGGGCGATAAAATCGCTGAATACATTTTGAATTCGTAATTCAAGGAAGAAGCAATGTCTAACGCAAAAACATTATACGAAAAAGTTTATGATGCCCATGTTGCTGTAGCAGCAAAAGGCGAAACCCCGATTCTATACATCGATCGTCACTTGGTGCACGAAGTGACTTCGCCACAAGCGTTTGATGGGTTACGTGAAAAAGGTCGTAAAGTTCGTCAAGTAGGTAAAACTTTCGCAACAATGGATCATAATGTATCGACACAAACCAAAGACATTAATGCCTCTGGTGAAATGGCTCGAATCCAAATGGAGACGCTATCAAAAAACTGTGAAGAGTTTGGCGTGACCCTTTACGATCTAAACCATAAATACCAAGGTATTGTGCACGTTATGGGCCCAGAGCTCGGTATTACTTTACCAGGTATGACGATTGTGTGTGGTGATTCACACACTGCAACCCACGGCGCATTTGGTTCGTTAGCATTTGGTATTGGTACCTCTGAAGTAGAGCATGTATTAGCGACACAAACGCTAAAACAAGCACGTGCTAAAACCATGAAAATCGAAGTCAAAGGCAAAGTAGCTGAAGGCATTACGGCAAAAGATATCGTGCTTGCGATCATAGGTAAAACAACGGCTGCTGGTGGTACTGGCTACGTGGTTGAATTCTGTGGAGAAGCGATTACCGACCTTACGATGGAAGGTCGTATGACGGTATGTAACATGGCAATCGAATTAGGTGCTAAAGCAGGCCTTATCGCACCAGACCAAACGACATTCGACTACATTACTGACCGTAAATTCTCACCTCAAGGCGAAGACTTAACGGCGGCTATTCAATACTGGTCATCACTAAAAACGGACGATGACGCTGAGTTTGATGCTGTAGTAACACTTGAAGCCGCTGACATTAAACCTCAAGTAACTTGGGGCACCAACCCAGGTCAAGTCATTGCCGTTGATCAACCAATCCCTGCTCCTGAGAGTTTTTCTGACCCAGTAGAAAAAGCGTCAGCTGAAAAAGCACTGGCTTACATGGGACTTGAAGCGGGTAAATCTCTGTCTGATTACAATGTAGATAAAGTGTTTGTTGGCTCTTGTACTAACTCACGCATCGAAGACATGCGCGCTGCTGCCGCCGTAGCAAAAGGGAATAAAGTGGCTGCTCATGTTCAAGCGTTAATTGTTCCAGGTTCTGAGCAAGTAAAAGCACAAGCAGAAAAAGAAGGTCTAGATGTGATCTTTAAAGAGGCAGGTTTTGAATGGCGCTTACCGGGTTGCTCTATGTGTCTTGCAATGAATAACGATCGTTTAGGTCCACAAGAGCGTTGTGCATCAACATCTAACCGTAACTTTGAAGGTCGCCAAGGCCGTGATGGTCGAACTCACCTAGTTAGCCCAGCAATGGCAGCAGCAGCGGCAATTGCAGGCCACTTTGTTGATATTCGCACTGTTACAGCACAAGCATAAAGGAATTTACTATGTCAGGTTTTAAGCAACATACAGGTCTAGTCGTTCCTTTAAATACGGCAAACATTGATACCGATGCGATCATTCCAAAGCAGTTTCTACAAAAAGTAAACCGCACTGGTTTTGGTAAACACTTATTCCATGACTGGCGATTTCTTGATGATGCCGGAGAGCAAGCCAATCCTGAGTTTGTGATGAATGCACCACGTTACCAAGGCGCGAGTATTCTCCTTGCTCGTGAAAACTTTGGTTGTGGTTCATCTCGTGAACACGCCCCTTGGGCATTAGCTGATTATGGTATTCAAGTCATGATCGCACCAAGCTTTGCCGATATTTTTTATGGTAACTCAATCAATAACCAGATGATCCCAGTTCGTTTAACGGACATTGAAGTGGATGAAATTTTCCAATTCGTTGAAGCAAACGAAGGCGCAGAAATCACCGTTGATTTAGAGGCGATGTTAGTGACTGCTAACAATAAGCAATATAGCTTTGAGATCGATGAATTCCGTCGCCACTGCCTATTGAATGGTTTGGACAATATAGGTTTAACGCTGCAACACGCTGATAAAATCTCAGAATATGAAGCGAAGATCCCAAGCTTCTTGAAATAGGATTCAGGATTCGTATTCAGGAAATATTAGAGGTTGATATGAACGTATCAACCTCTTTTTTGTCTATAAAACACAGGCCATCTATAATCAATAATTATTAGTAAACAAAAGTCAGGTACCTTTTATGAAAATCCTTATTTCCTCGTTACTTTTGCTTTTCTCATTCAATACGTTCGCAGCACCCAAATCTGAATTATGGGATTACTGGGATGTCAGTAATGAAAAAAATGCCACCACTATTTCACACCAACATTGGCAGCAAACATTAGATAAATACCTAGAAAATCAAGGGGAATACTCTCTTTTTGATTATGCTAATGTAACTAATTCTGATGAGAAAATCTTAAATAGTTATTTACGCCAAATGCGCCGAATTGACCCTAGAGAGTATAAGAAATCTGAGCAATATGCTTATTGGGTAAATCTTTATAATGCCATCACTGTAAAAATTATTTTAGATAACTATCCAATCAAGTCGATTACAAAATTGGGAGGGCTGTTTAGTTTTGGACCTTGGGATGAAGAAGTGATTACGGTCGCAGGTAAAGCCTTAACCTTAAATGACATTGAGCATCGAATTCTTCGCCCAATTTGGAACGACCCAAGAACCCACTATGCGGTGAATTGTGCCAGTTTTGGTTGCCCTAACCTACAGGCAAAAGCATTCACAGCAAACAACAGCGAACAATTACTGAATAAAGCCGCCACAGAATTTATTAATAGTAAAAAAGGCGTACTTATTACTAATAACAAAGTTCAACTTTCATCTATCTATGAGTGGTTCGCTCTCGATTTTGGCAATCAACAGCAACTTTTTGCACACCTAAAAAAATATCGCCCAGAATTAAAACCATTCAAAGGCGATATCAGTTATGAGTACGATTGGGATCTGAATAAACAATAATATTGTTCATTCAAATAAAGGGATTATTTCATCCCTTTTGCTTTCTTAATTAAATCGTACGCACCTTGGATTTCTTGTGCTTTTTCTTTTGCCATGTTCATCATTTCAGGTGGTAAGCCTTTCGCTACTAACTTATCAGGGTGATGTTCATTCATTAGCTTACGATGCGCGCGCTTAATTGCTTTCGCATCGGCATCCTCACTAACACCTAATAAATTATATGCATCTTTCAGTTGATCTGCTGAACTGGCTTTTTGCCACTGTCCATGACTTTGATGTGAACCACCCTGCTGACCAGAGAAGCCTCCACCTTGTTGAAAACGAAAAGCGGCTTCTTGCATCTTTAAGCGTTTTTCAAGTTGTTCAGCACTAAAACCAAGTTCTTCAGCAACAATATGTAAGATGTCACGCTCACTTGGGTGAATATCACCGTCAGCAATCGCTGATGCAATTTGCAGTTCTAAAAAGAATTGCAATAGGTCATAACGACCACCGGTGATCGACCGAATTTTTTGCAGCGTTTCTCGCAATGGAAAGTCATTACCTTTACCTTCAATAAACGCTTCTTGTGCTTCTTTCTTTTGAGAAGCACTTAAGTTCATACGATCCATCATCATAGATGCTAATTGGATCTCTTGTGCTGTCACTTGCCCTTTTGCTTTCGCAACGTGCCCCATAACAGCAAAAGCAGCATGGAAAAACTCCGCTTGCTTTTGAGTTTGAGAAGCACCGCCAGTTTGAAAGGTAAAACCGCTGTTTGCCATGCGTTTTGCTTTATCAAATTGATGACCAATAAAGAGCCCTAATGCCGCGCCAAAAAAGCCGCCAAATAGGAAACCAAAAAAACCACCTAATATTTTGCCAAATATTTGCATTTTATATTCCAATTAATGAATTATTCTATTTTTACTCTGTCACACTCTGAGCAAACGCAGCCTGTTACTTTACAACCATTAATAGATGATAGCGACATCTTATGGGTGGTTTGGGTATGGCTTTTGCTTTATTATAAACAACTGACTCTGTCTAGTCTCTTTGAGTATATCAGCGGATTAATATAACGAACAGGAACGTCTAACTCGATGCCTTTTACCTCTCGCAGCCTACTTGCTTCATTTGCTGGATGCCTTCTTTACGGTTCTCCCGTCATCGCTGATGATGGAAGTAAACCTGTATCTCCAGAAAGTAGCATAATCTTCCCTTTGCAATCTGACACAGTAAACTCCTGTGAAGTACCAGATAAAACCTCAAAAGAGGAAGAAGATCAACAACCTGTGCTTATTCAAGCAGACAGCGTTGAAGCCAGTAATAATTCAAAAGCGACCTATAAAGGTAACGTTCATATTATTAAAGGCCGTCAAGAGATCAAAGCAGACAGTATTACTTTGCATCAACAAGAGAATATTGCTATTGCAGAGGGCAATGTAGATTACTCAAGCATGGATATGAGGTCAACATCGGATAAGGTCACGACTGATTTAACCACCGAAGACACCACCATGATCAACACTTCCTATAGAATGGCGTGTCAACCAATTCGAGGAGAAGCAAGTAGAGTATTAAAAACAGGACAAGCCATTTATCAACTTGAAGATGCTTCTTTTACCACTTGCCCGGCTGACGATAACAGTTGGCGTTTTAAAGCCAGTGATATCGAACTTGATCAATCTGATGAATGGGCAACATTCTACAATGCTCGCTTTGAAGTACTTGATGTCCCTATTTTATATCTTCCTTATGTCACCGTTCCTGTCGGCGATACTCGAAAAACAGGTCTACTAATACCTAGCGCTGGCTTAGACAGTAAAAATGGCTTTGAACTATCCATTCCTATCTATTGGAATATAGCACCAAATTATGACGCCACTACGACCCTTAATTATATGGAAAAACGTGGTACTCAATTCGAAGGTGAATTTCGTTATTTAGAAAACTTTGGTAAAGGTACTGTCGACCTTGAATACCTTAATGACGATGCTAAATTTAAAGATAAAGGCTCTCGTTGGGGAATCAGTTGGAATCATTCAGGAATATATGAGAAGAATTGGAAATTTGATGTTGAATACTCTCAAGTCAGTGATATTGATTATTTTCAAGACTTAAGTTCTAGCATTGGTACGCGAGATGAAGGTCAATTACAACAATCAGGTGAGGTCTCCTATCGAACTCAAGATTGGGATATGACCATGCGTGTTCGTGACTTCCAAGTATTAGTCGATGATCAAAATCCATATCGCTTAATGCCACAACTTGAATTTAATTATTACGCTCCACAGCTTTATAAAGAGCTGGATTTCACCCTACATAGTCATATAAGTAAGTTTGAAACTGATGATCCATCAAAACCATCTGCAACTCGTGTACACATGGAGCCCAAATTAAGCTTACCATTAAGCTCAACTTGGTGGTCATTAACACCAGAAGCAAGCCTGCTTTATACATATTATTCACAAGAATTTGATTCAAAAAGTGCATCATTATCTGATTTAGAAGAAGAAACAGACAGAACAATTCCTGAAGTTCGCATCAATGGTGCGATTTATTTAGACAGCACACATAAATTTTTAGGTGAATACTTACAAACCTTAGAACCTAAAATACAATACCTGTATGTTCCAGAGGTCGATCAAAGTGAAATCTACGGTGGTACCGGTGATGGAGGCTATGACAGCAACAAATTACAACTAGACTACTACGGACTATTTAGAGATCGTCAATACAGTGGTGTTGATTACATCGCACAAGCTAACCAATTTAGTATTGGTGCAACATCGCGATTTTATGATAATTCTTATAAAGAGCGTATGAATATTTCTTTTGGTCAAATCCTCTACCTTTCAGGTACAGGTACTAAAAACGACAATAATGACAGTAAAAACTCGTCAGCTTGGGCAATTGAAAGCGACTTTAATTATGATGATTATCTATTTTATCATGGCGGCATTCAATATGACTCGAATGAGGATGAACTTCAAGTCGCAAACAGTACTTTGGAATATCGAGTACCTAAAGGATACGTTCAAGTAAATTATCGTTATGTAAGTAAAAACTACATTGAAAGTAACGTGAACTTTGAAGACTCTTTAGAAAAGATTACACAGTTCGGTATTTATCAAGCAGGACTACTCACTCAATATAATATTGGTAATAATTGGGCCCTACAAGGCCAATATTTCCATGATACAAAAGAAGACCAAATGATAGAAGCACTGGTCGGCGCTATGTATATGAGTGATTGTTGGTCATTTGGCTTAACTTACAGTAATCAATTAATTGCTCCAAACTCTGATACTTCAGGAACAATAGGTTCTTACCAACCAGAATATGAAAGTAATGTTATGCTTTCAATTGGTATTAGAGGATTAGGTACAAACACAGCTGTAACCTCAGGTTCTGCAACCAATGCTTTAGGCTATGGTCGCCCATTTTATTTAAATAATTAATTTATACGGACATACATGAAATACCTTTTCTCTAACGGTATTTCATGCTCCTTACTCTTGGATGACACTATGAAAAACTGGAAATTCCCATTGGTTAGCACCTTATTATTAATGCTAACCATCAATGTACAAGCAGCACCGGTTGAACTTGACCGAGTGGTGGCGATTGTTGACGAAGGCGTAGTCCTTCAAAGTGATATTGATACTTCACTAAAAACAATAAAAATAAACGCTCAAGAAAAAAATCAACCTTTACCAGAAGAATCTATACTTCGTGAACAAGTTCTTGAAAAGCTTATTGTAGATACGATTCAAACTCAACAAGCTGAAAAAATGGGCATTCGAATTGATGATACTCGCTTAGAAGATGCGTTGAAAAGTATTGCAAAAGAAAACAATATGACACTTGCTCAACTACAGCAGAAAACAGCCGCACAAGGGCTGTCTTATGCTAGTTTTCGAGAGCAAATTCGTAAAGAGATAGCAGCAAGTGAAGCTCGAAATGCGCAAGTTCGTCGTCGTATAAACATATTGCCACAAGAAGTAGAAAGTCTCGCCTTATTACTATCAGAAGAAACTCAGGCTACCGTTCAATACAAAATAAGCCATATTCAACTACGAATAGAAGATGGTGCAACTCAAGCGGATAAAGAAGCGTTAGAGCAACAAGCAAAAGATCTAACGGAACGATTAAAGCAAGGTGCTGATTTCGCTACCATGGCATACACTTATTCAAAAGGTCCGAAAGCACTACAAGGTGGCGATTGGGGTTGGATGCGTAAAGAAGAAATGCCTACCATCTTCGCAGACCAAATTACCGGCGAAGGTAAAAATAGTATTATTGGCCCTTTCCGTTCAGGCGTTGGTTTTCATATTCTTAAAATCGATGATGTAAAAGGGCTTGAAACAATCGCAGTAACCGAAGTAAATGCACGCCATATCTTAATCAAGACCTCGGTAATCATGAGTGATGAAGGTGCACAACGTCAGCTAAATAATATTATCGCAGACATTAAAGCAGGTAATGATACCTTTGCCGAAATGGCTAAACGCTATAGCCAAGATCCAGGCTCTGCCGCAAAAGATGGTGAATTAGGCTTCCAAACCCCTGATTTATACGTTCCTGAATTTAAGCACCAAATAGAAACATTACCAATAGGGCAGATAAGTGCACCATTTAAAACAGTTCATGGCTGGCATATTGCTGAAGTATTAGAGCGTCGCCAAGTTGATAGAACGGATGCAGCAATGAAAAATAAAGCTTACCGCATTCTAATGAACCGTAAGTTTAACGAAGAATCAGGTGCTTGGTTACAAGAAATAAGAGCAAGTGCTTACGTCGAAATATTACAAGATAATGATAGCAGTGATGAAAATGAATAATATTAAACGTATAGCTATCACCCCAGGTGAGCCCGCGGGTATTGGTCCAGATCTTGTTCTTACTATTGCACAACAAGATTGGCCTCATCAGTTGGTTATCTGTGGTAATCGAACGGCATTAGAACAAAGAGCAAAACAATTAAAGTTATCAATTAATATTGAAAACTACGATGTAAATACACCCGCAAAATCTCATCGTGCTGGGACATTAATTGTAGATAACATCGAATTAGGCACAGACGTTATTGCTGGTCAGCTAAATGAAGTGAATGGTCACTATGTATTAGAAACCTTAACGCGCGCCGCTCAAGGTAATATGGATGGTGAGTTTGATGCCGTAGTTACCGGCCCAGTACACAAAGGGGTAATTAATCGTGCAGGTGTTGCTTTTAGTGGCCATACCGAGTTCTTTGCCGAATTATCTAATACACAACAAGTTGTAATGATGCTAGCAACAGAGGGACTTCGCGTTGCGTTAGTAACTACTCACATACCTTTAGCTTATGTCGCTAAAGCAATTACTGATGACCGATTAAAACAAGTCATTCGAATCTTACATCAAGATTTAATCACTAAGTTTGGCATCATTAACCCTGCTATTTTTGTCTGTGGATTAAATCCGCATGCAGGTGAAGATGGCTGTCTTGGTCGCGAAGAAATTGATATCATAGCGCCTGCATTAAATGAATTACGTGAAGAAGAAGGCATGAACTTAATCGGTCCATTGCCAGCAGACACGTTATTTCAAGATAAATACCTACAAGAAGCGGACGCGGTACTCGCTATGTATCACGATCAAGGGCTTCCTGTGCTAAAATTTAAAGGCTTTGGAAAATCGGTAAACATTACGTTAGGTTTACCTTTCATCCGAACCTCCGTAGACCATGGTACTGCATTGGAATTAGCAGGTACTGGAAAAGCAGATGCAGGAAGCTTTATTACCGCACTTACCCATGCAATTGAACTGGTAGAAAATAAATGAGTACAAGAAATGATGTCCATTTAGGCCATAAAGCGAAGAAACGCTTTGGTCAGAACTTCTTAAATGACCCTTATGTGATCGATGGAATCGTATCTGCAATTAATCCTCTACCAGGCCAAAACCTAGTAGAAATTGGTCCAGGTCTTGGTGCTATCACTGAACCTGTTGGCCGTGAAATTGACAAATTTACCGTTATTGAACTTGACCGTGACTTGGCTGCTCGTTTACGTACGCACCCAGAACTAGGTAGCAAACTAACGATTCATGAAGGCGACGCAATGCGCTTCGACTTCACGCAACTTATCCAAGAAGGTAATAAATTACGTATTTTTGGTAACTTGCCATATAACATCTCAACACCTTTAATGTTCCACCTTTTTGAGTTTCATAAAGACATCCAAGACATGCACTTTATGCTACAAAAAGAAGTGGTTAACCGTCTAGCTGCGGGTCCTGGGACTAAAGCTTATGGTCGCCTAACCGTTATGGCACAATATTACTGTAGAGTAATGCCTGTACTTGAAGTGCCACCAACAGCATTTGTTCCACCACCGAAAGTTGATTCTGCGGTTGTTCGCTTAGTGCCTTATGAAGTACTTCCATATCCGGCAAAAAACCTAAAGTGGCTTGATCGTGTATGCCGTGAAGGCTTTAATCAGCGTCGTAAAACAGTTCGTAACTGTTTTAAAGCATTACTAACTAGAGAGCAGCTAGAAGAATTAGGCATCAATCCTACTCTTCGCCCTGAAAACTTAACGTTAGAACAATTTGTAACGATGGCAAACTGGTTAAATGATAACTTCCAAGCTGAATCAAAAGAATCAGCTTAAGTCTTTATACATGACTAACAACTAGTAAATAAAAGGTGACTTCATTGTCACCTTTTTTCTATCTATTTTATACCCAACTAATAAAAGGAAAGGGACATGGCAACGTATTTTGTGGGTGATATTCAAGGGTGTTTAGACGAACTACTTTTACTTTTAGAACAGGTTAATTTCGATAGAGAATACGATCAGCTCTGGTTAACTGGCGATCTTGTTGCTCGCGGACCTAAATCATTAGAAACCCTTCGCTTTGTAAAATCATTAGGGAAAGCCGCTGTCACCATTCTTGGAAACCATGACCTTCACTTACTTGCTGTATCTCAGGGCATTTCTCGTGTCAAAGAGAAAGATAAAACCGCCCCTATTTTCTCCGCGCCAGACAGTAAAGAATTATTAACGTGGTTACGCCAACAACCTTTATTAGCCATTCACCCTGAGCATAATATTGTCATGAGTCATGCTGGTATTTCTCCTCAATGGGACATCAATATAGCGATGGAATGCGCTCGTGAAGTTGAAGCGATTTTACAATCAGATAAATGGATTTGGTTATTAGAGAATATGTACGAAAACCATCCTGATTTATGGCGAGCAGATCTTACTGGTATCGAGCGTTATCGCTATATTATCAACGCCTTTACACGCATGCGTTTTTGTTTTAATGACGCAAGATTAGATATGGATTGTAAACAACCTCCACAGGACTTATCAGCAGAAGATAAAGATAAATTAGTCCCTTGGTTTGAGTTAAGCTCTCGCCTTCCTCTAACTCATAGAGTCATATTTGGCCATTGGGCAGCTTTGATGGGACATGAAGGAAATGACGTAATAGCGCTGGATACAGGTTGTGTCTGGGGGGAGTATATGACGATGTATCGTGTTGATGATGGGAAGTATTTTACTCAAAAAGCGTTGAGCTAGAAACGATACGCTTCGCTGACTAGAGACTATAAGAGCAAAGAATTCAGATCGGTCGTAAACTCCCTAGCAGAGTTCAGAGTTAAACGCTGAAATATCAACGACCACTTCTGAATTCTGCTAGCGAAGCGATCTGAACCCTGCTCTTACTTTTCTAGAACCACAAACTCCATATCGTACTTATTCTTTTCATCTTTCAAATACGTTTCAGAATGAGCCGGCTTCCAACCCTCACCCCAATCTGGAAATTGAGTATCACCTTCGATATCAGCATCGATAAACGTAAGATACAGTTTGTCAGCATCAGCAAGACAGGCTTGATAAATTGAACCACCACCAATGACCATTAGCTCGTCAATATCACCAGCGACTTGTTTCGCTTCATCAATTGAAGTCACACAAGTGACCCCTTCAATCTTCAGATTCACATCGCGGCTTAATACAATATTTAAACGACCCGGCAAAGGGCGACCAATCGATTCATAGGTTTTACGCCCCATTACAATTGGCTTACCCATAGTGCATTGCTTAAACCATCCAAAATCAGCAGGTAAGTGCCATGGCATTTGGTTATCAATACCAATAATACGATTCTTTGCCATTGCGGCGATCATGCTAATTTTCAAAACTATTCCTTATATATTCAGATTTAAACAATCGACTTTCTACGGTAAAACAGTAGACCAGGCATAGCAAGACCAATTGCTAATGCTGCTATTGTAAATAAAGTTTTAACTAGATTATCAATCATCAACCCCCACAGTTCCGGTGAATAACCAAGATGGTTAATCTCTACAACAGCAATCATTGCCTTAAAGGCAAAAACACCAGGGATCATCGGAATTAGTGCTGCTACGGTAAATACTTTAGGATGAGCAAGAAAACGATGAGACCAATGCACTCCGATCATACCCACCGTTGTTGCGGCGCATAGTGTCGCCCACTCTAATGGTGCACCATAATGCATTAGTAAGAATCGAGTACCATGTCCAATTGCTCCACCAATTGCACAATATTTTAAAGCCTTTACCGGTACATTAAAAACGAGAGCAAAACCTACCGCGGGGATCATTGCAAAAAACATATCGTTTAATAATGCTAAGAATAATTCAACCATCGCATTCGTCATTATATTGTCCATCAGTTAATCCACCCCCATACGCCGACTAAATTCATAGCACCAACAATACCAATACTGGTTGATAACGTAAGCAGAGTGGCAAATGTCCAACGCGCAATTCCCATATTCACGTAGCCTTTCACCATATCTGCAACAGCATTAATTAAGGGAAAACCGGGAACCAACATCAAAACAGAAGAAGCCATTGCAAGAAAGGGAGTATTTCCAATATTAAAAACAACAGCTTGAGAAGAAATAATAGTAGTAACGAAGGCTGTTATGCCGAAGTTCAGTAATGGATTGAAGTGCCGATGCCCAATCTCTTGTCTAACAATCATCCCTAAAGAAGAAGCAAGAAATGTCATTATAAAAACAGGCCAATCACCACCGGCTAAGCGACAAAAACTGGCGCAAGATAATCCAATCATCACAACCACAAGCCAACGATTATATCTTTCCGGACTAATCGCATCTAACTTTATAGCGGCTTCATGTCTATCTAATAAGCCTTTTTCAGACATAATGCAGATCCGTTGGATCTCTGTCACGGCTCTCATATTTATACCGCGATCAGGCGCTCTACGAGCTGTTGTCATGCAATGTTCATTTATCACTGTCGTAATTACAAGTGAGCTTGCTGATAGTGATATTTCAACGTCATCTGCTCCAACTGCAAGTCCTAATCGTCGACTCACATCTGAAACTAAGCTACTTTCAGCACCATGTTGAAGTAACATTTGCCCAGTTTTAGCGACTAGGCGTGATATTTCCCTTTGCTTTTCGTCCATTTTCTTCGTAATAGTTAACTAAATGAACCTCCATTCTAAGCTATTCATTTTTATCTTTAATGACTTAAATAAAAAAAACCGCAACAAGTGCGGTTTTTTATAATAATTATCTTGATTTAGACTTAATCACGAGCATAGATAACATGACCGTCATCTTCTTCGTCATCCCAATCATCATCATCGTCACCGTCTTCAGTAACTACGTTTTTACCTGACATTGCGTCTTTATGGTAATCATCCCACATGAAGTCAACTTTAAGCTCTGCTTTTTCTTCATCTGTCATAATTTCTTTTGGTAAAGTATCCATAAAGTCAGACAGCTCATTACAAACTTCTTGAGTACCTGTACGACTTACCGCAGCAATCTTAAAGTGAGCGCCTTCCCAAGCTAACGCTTCTAAGATCTCAGAGATCTTTTCATTCGCTTCTTCTTCAAGAAGAAGATCCGTCTTGTTAAATAATAACCAACGAGGTTTTCTAGCTACTTTTTCACTGTAACGCTCTAACTCATCAATGATAGTTAATGCATTTTGAACAGGATCACTGCCATCAATAGGAAGAATATCAATCACATGAAGCAAGACACGACAACGCTCAAGGTGTTTCAAGAAACGAACACCAAGGCCTGCACCTTCAGCTGCACCTTCAATCAGACCAGGAATATCCGCAATAACGAAGCTCTTATTACCACGAGCACGAACCACACCTAAGCTAGGGATAAGGGTCGTAAATGGATAATCAGCTACTTTTGGTTTTGCTGCAGATACTGCGCGAATAAAGGTTGATTTACCGGCATTTGGTAAACCAAGCATACCAACATCAGCAAGCAAAAGAAGCTCTAGACGAAGCTCACGAACTTCACCTTTTGTTCCCATTGTCTTTTGACGAGGAGCACGGTTAACCGATGATTTAAAACGAGTATTACCTAAACCATGCCAGCCGCCTTTAGCAACCATGATCTTCATACCGTGAGCCATTAGTTCTGCAACTTTCTCACCAGTATCAATATCAATAGCACGCGTACCTACAGGTACTTTCAACGTAATGTCTGCACCACGTCGACCAGTACTATTAGTACCACCACCATTTTTACCACGCTCAGCGTCGTAAAAACGATTAAAGCGGTAATCAATAAGTGTATTTAGGTTTTCATCCGCTTCTAGGTAAACATCACCACCGTCGCCGCCATCACCGCCATCAGGGCCGCCTTTAGCAACAAACTTTTCACGCCAAAAACTAACAGTACCGTTACCGCCGTCGCCTGCATCTACTTTAATTGTCGCTTCATCAACGAATTTCATTTTCTTCTCCGAGCTGTAGCGCTGGTAATCTTTTCAGTAATTGTCCATTCAGATACAAGCTTTTCACTGTAAATCAAAATGACATTATGAGAATGGATCTTCTATGATCTTTACGCTACGTAATATATAAACATAGTCACTAGTTAAGTATTCTAGCATTTAAACTCATTAGTAATACCAACCTAATAGAAGTATAAATGACAAAATAATTAACTGGTGACTATCCATAAATAAAAAGCCCCGCCAAGTGGCAGGGCTTTTAAAATTAGTTTTTAAAAACGATTATTCAGCGTCGATAGAAACGAATTTACGGTTTTTAGGACCTTTAACTTCAAATTTCACTTTACCTTCAGATAGAGCGAATAGAGTATGGTCTTTACCGATGCCTACGTTAGTACCAGCGTGGAATTTAGTACCACGTTGACGAACGATGATGTTACCTGCAAGAACAGATTCGCCACCGAAACGCTTAACACCAAGACGTTTACTTTCTGAATCGCGGCCGTTACGAGTAGAACCGCCAGCTTTTTTATGTGCCATTTTTTATTCTCCTTAAATTAAGCGCTGATGCCAGTGATTCTGACTTCAGTGAACCATTGACGATGGCCCTGTTGCTTACGAGAATGCTTACGACGACGGAACTTAACGATTTTAATTTTATCGCCACGACCGTGCTGAACTACTTCCGCAGTTACTTTACCGCCAGCTACTAAAGGTGCACCAACAGTGATTTCTTCACCGTTAGCAATCATAAGAACGTTGTCGAAATCAACTGTTGCGCCAGTCTCAACGTCTAATTTTTCCAAGCGAAGAGTTTGACCTTCACTTACACGGTGTTGTTTACCACCAGATTGGAAAACAGCGTACATATTTTACTCCGCTACTTTCGCACTACCATATATTTTGTTTACTCAACAATTTTGGTGTGCGTTAAACTTGTCATCAATAGGGTCCGGATTCTACGCGAATGATTTCAATCTGACAACCCAAAATTGAAGAAAAATGATGAAAAATGATGAAAAGATAAACGAAATAGTCAATCGGCTAAAAGAGAGGAATTTTCGACTGTATTGCTACCCTCAATTTAGTGTATTATTTATGTAATCACTTATTACAATAAAGCCTAACTTAGGCCCTAACCTTGCTGGAAGAATAATGGATTTTAAAGCTATCCAAGCCCTCACGGCTGATGACATGGCAATCGTAAATGAAACCATCCTAGCTCAACTGAATTCAGACGTTGCGCTTATCAACCAACTTGGTTTTTACATTGTAAGCGGCGGTGGTAAACGCTTGCGTCCAGTGCTTGCCATTTTATCTGCAAAAGCACTTGGATACGAAGGTAAAGATCACACTATGGCTGCGGCCTTTATTGAGTTTATTCATACTGCCACGCTGCTTCACGATGACGTGGTAGATGAATCAGATATGCGTCGCGGAAAAGCAACAGCTAACGCTGAATTTGGTAATGCTGCAAGCGTACTCGTTGGTGACTTTATCTACACTCGCTCATTTCAAATGATGACAAGCCTAGGATCCATAAAGATCCTTAGTCTTATGAGTGAATCTGTTAACGTGATCGCCGAAGGTGAAGTACTTCAATTAATGAATTGTAATGATCCTAACACCACCGAAGAAAGCTATATGCAGGTTATCTATTCTAAAACCGCTCGTTTATTTGAAGCTGCAACTCAGATTGGCGCGATCCTAAATGATGCACCCCAAGAGATCGAAACCGCATTACAAAACTACGGTAAATACTTAGGTACCGCTTTCCAATTGATCGATGACGTAATGGATTACACCTCAGACGGTGAAGACATGGGTAAAAATGTCGGTGACGATCTTGCTGAAGGAAAACCAACCCTTCCTCTATTACATGCAATGAATCATGGTAATAAAGAGCAAGCGGCAATGATCCGTGAAGCAATAGAAAACGGAAACGGCTTAGATAAACTAGAACCTATTCTTGCCTGTATGAAAGAAGTAGGATCTTTAGAATACACAAAACAAAAAGCCGATGAAGAAGCGGATAAAGCAATTGCTGAATTAACCATGTTGCCAGAGTCTGAATATAAAGAGGCATTAAAAGCTTTAGCCCATTTAGCGGTAAAACGCAGTAAGTAGTCTTAATAAAAATACAATATAAAAAGGGCAGATAGATCACTATCTGCCCTTTTTTAAATCAGTTAATAATTCGTTATTTAACGAACTCTTCACCAATCGTAATATCGCCTTTCAATGTTTCTAGCATATTAGAAAGTGCTTCTTGCTCAAATGCACTCAGTTCACCATAAGACTGAACTTCTTCTACGCCATTTTTACCAAGTAGGATTGGTTGTGCAAAGAAACGAGTATGCTCGCCATTACCTTCAACATAAGCACATTCAACAACACCTTTCTCACCACTAAGCGCTCTTACTAGCGATAAACCAAAACGACATGCCGCTTGGCCCATTGAAAGTGTCGCTGAACCACCACCGGCTTTTGCTTCTACTACTTCAGTACCCGCATTTTGAATGCGCGGCGTTAATGCAACAACCTCTTCAGCAGTAAACTCAACCCCTTCAACTTGAGAAAGAAGAGGAAGTATTGTAACCCCTGAGTGACCGCCAATAACAGGAACACGGATCTCTCTTGGATCTTTATCTTTTAGCTCAGCGACAAACGTTTCAGAACGGATCACATCCAGTGTTGTAATACCAAACAGTTTATTCTTATCGTATACACCTGCTTTTTTAAGTACTTCTGCAGCTATTGCTACTGTTGTATTTACAGGGTTAGTGATAATACCAATGCATGCATTTGGGCATGTCACTGCAATTTTTTCAGCTAATGACTTCACGATGCCAGCATTTATATTGAAAAGATCTGAACGATCCATACCTGGTTTACGGGCAACACCTGCTGAGATTAAAACAACATCTGCATTATCAAGAGCAGGTGTTGGATCTTCACCACAGTAACCTTTAATAGAAACAGGTGTTGGGATATGGCTAAGATCCGCAGCCACACCTGGCGTTACTGGTGCAATATCATAAAGCGCAAGATCAGATCCTGCAGGTAATTGATTCTTAAGAAGTAATGCTAAAGCTTGTCCGATGCCACCTGCGGCGCCAATAACAGCAACTTTCATGTTGGTTCTCCTTGAGTATGTAGAGGTAATATTTTTATTATTAATTTATTTTCAAACTGAAAGTGACGTTATAGCAAGCTTAAATTAAATTCAATGCTATTCGCTTCGCTTTGCGACCTTACGCAATGACATCCTAATCGTGCTATAAATTCCCCGCGACTCTACTTGCATTTATCCTTGTTTGTAAATGAAATTGTCTTACGAATTAGAGATATTGAATCAGGTAAAGTGAATAATACATGAGTAAGTATTCACAGAAATGCCATTATGATTTGGTTATACCTAAATAATTATGCGAGAATAGTTAGAATTATTGCAAAAAGAATCAGACATCATGCGAAATAGTGAAAAGCAAGAACTACTAGTTAAAGAATTTAAATCCATTCTGAAAGCAGAACGATTTGGTTCGCAAGGTGAAATAGTTGATGCGCTTCGAAACTCAGGTTTCGATAACATCAATCAATCAAAAGTTTCACGAATGCTAACTAAATTTGGCGCTGTTCGTACTCGTAATGCAAAAATGGAAATGGTGTACTGCCTTCCTATTGAACTGGGTGTACCAACGGTTTCAAGTTCTTTACGTGAACTGGTTATGGATATTGATTATAACAATGCGCTGGTAGTCATTCATACTGGACCTGGTGCAGCTCAGTTAATTGCTCGCTTATTAGATTCTTTGGGGAAATCTGAAGGTATTTTAGGTGTTGTTGCTGGTGATGATACTATCTTCATTACACCAACAAGAAGCATCGAAGTATCAAAACTATTCGATTCTGTTTGTGATCTATTCGAATACAGTATTTAAAAATCAATTCTTTAATAAAGATCGCTTTTGAGATAAAAACGATCTTTTTCCTACAAGTTCTCCTCATAAAACTCACCATCAAATGCTAAATAAATGTTAACACCGCACATTATGCTAACTATTAATAGAATCAATAGTTATTTATTTCACAGTTTTGACATAATTTAATTAACACTATTTTAAAAAGTACGCATTAGTTTGCTATCATTCATACGCCATTTCTGTAACAGGAAATTTAAAGCGCTTCACAATGAAGTGAATAAATACGGTTTCTTACTCTCATTATCTCTCTCGTTTTAGAGATTATTTTAAATAGCAAAGAAACTCCATAATAAAGGAAGGGAATAACATGGCATTAGGAAAAGTACTTAAAGCAAGCGCTATCGCTACAGCAATGATAGGTGCGAGCATGGGTAGCGTAAGTGCTCAAGAATTTATTACGATTGGTACAGGTTCAGTAACTGGTGTTTACTACCCAACGGGTGGTGCTATCTGTAAATTAGTAAACAAAGATCGTAAAGAGCATAATGTTCGTTGTTCTGTTGAATCTACTGGTGGTTCTATCTACAACGTAAATACGATGCGTTCAGGCGAACTAGACTTTGGTATCGTTCAATCAGATTGGCAGTACCATGGTTATAACGGCACAAGCAAATTTGAAGCTCAAGGCCCTTACAAGAAACTGCGTGCTATGTTCTCTCTTCATACCGAACCTTTTAACATTATCGCTCGTACTGATTCAGGCATTAACAACGTCGCTGACCTTGAAGGAAAACGTGTAAACATTGGTAACCCAGGCTCTGGTGACCGTGCAACAATGGGTGTTGTTATGGATGCAATGGGTTGGACAAATGATAGCTTTAAGCTTGCTTCAGAACTAAAAGGATCTGAGCGCTCTCAAGCACTTTGTGACAACAAAATTGATGCATTTATCTATATGGTTGGTCACCCAAATGGTTCAATCAAAGAAGCAACAACATCATGTGATGCAAAACTAGTATCCGCGACTGGTCCTAAAATTGATAAGATCGTAGCTGATAACCCTTACTACGCATACAGTACAGTTCCTGCTGGCATGTACCGTGGCACGGAAGGCGATGTAAATAGTTTTGGTGTAGCTGCAACAATGGTGACTACTTCAGATGTTTCTGATGAAGTTGCCTACAGCGTAGCAAAGGCTGTATTTGAAAACTTCAATACATTCAAACGTCTTCACCCTGCATTTGCAACACTGAAAAAAGAAGACATGGTAAAAGCCGGTCTTTCTATCCCGCTACACCCTGGTGCAGTGAAATATTACAAAGAAGTTGGTCTACTAAAATAGTATTTCTTCTGCGTGCGCGACATGTAATAAATAGCGCAACTATAAATCGAAGAGGCCAAATGGTCTCTTCGTTTCTTCGCAACACTTCTGATCTTTCCATGCAACGGATAACAATTAATAAGAAAACGGATTTGAAGATCAGTTCTTTCTAGCCTATATATTGGCTACATTCAGTAATCTAATACTTAATGATTGAGTATTAGCTTCGACCATCACTAAGGAAAAGTACATGACGCAGTCGTCACAAGATGTGCAAGAAATGGTGGCCCAATCTGATACTGGTGCTCGTTCACCGCACGGATTATCTGGCCGTATTTTATGGTTTGTTCCACTATGTTGGTCTTTATTCCAACTTTGGTATGCTTCCCCTTTACCGTTCATTTTTGATTTCGGCATACTTAACGATACAGAAGCTCGTTCAATACATTTAGCATTCGCTATCTTTTTAGCTTTCACTGCTTATCCTGCACTTAAAAATTCACCAAGAGATCGTATTCCTGCAATAGATTGGGTTCTTGCTTTTGCAGGTAGTTTTTCTGCTGCTTATATTTATATTTTCTATGCTCAATTGGCCGATCGTTCTGGTGCACCAACAACCCCTGATATTATTGCTTCAGTCCTAGGTATGGTGCTATTACTTGAAGCAACTCGACGTGCTTTAGGTCCACCACTAATGGTTGTAGCAGCCGTGTTCTTGCTTTACACCTTTGCTGGTCCTCATATGCCAGATGTGATCGCACATAAAGGCGCAAGCTTAAATAAAGCAATGTCACATCTATGGTTAACAACAGAAGGTGTTTTTGGTGTTGCCTTAGGCGTTTCAACCTCTTTCGTTTTCTTGTTTGTACTTTTTGGTGCCATGCTAGAAAAGGCGGGGGCTGGTGCTTACTTCATTAAAGTCGCCTTCTCTTTACTTGGTCATATGAAAGGCGGTCCTGCAAAAGCAGCCGTTGTGGCTTCTGGTTTATCAGGCCTTGTTTCTGGTTCATCGATTGCAAACGTAGTAACAACGGGAACTTTTACTATCCCATTAATGAAACGAGTGGGATTCTCTGGCGAAAAAGCGGGGGCCGTTGAAGTTGCCGCATCAACAAATGGTCAATTAACACCACCAATTATGGGCGCTGCTGCATTCTTGATGGTTGAATATGTTGGTATCTCTTATGTTGAAGTAATTAAAGCCGCTTTATTGCCAGCCTTAATCTCTTATATTGCACTGCTTTATATTGTTCACCTTGAAGCCTGTAAAGCTGGGATGAAAGGTCTTCCTCGTCGCCATACTCCAACATTAGTACATAGCTTATTGTCTTTTACAGGCACGATTCTTGGCTTGTGCGTCATGAGTGCAGCCGTGTATTACGGTATTGGTTGGACAAAAGATGTCTTCGGTGCCGCAGCAACACCAATTGTCACTGTTGCCCTACTGCTTTCTTATGTCGGCTTAGTTAGTATTTCTGCTAGATATCAAGAGCATGCCATGATGGCGATTGATGAAGAACTGACTGAAGTTCCGGATCCCGGTCCAACCATCAAATCAGGCTTACATTTCTTATTACCTATTGTGGTATTAGTTTGGTGTTTGACCGTTGAACGCTTCTCTCCAGGATTATCTGCATTTTGGGCATCTGTATTTATGATCTTCATTTTACTGACTCAACGCCCATTAATAGGCTTCTTTGCTAAAGAAGGTAATGCCGTAAACCACGTAAAACAAGGGTTTGATGACTTACTAGAAAGTTTGGTCTCTGGAGCTCGAAACATGATCGGTATCGGCGTTGCTACAGCAGCAGCAGGTACCGTCGTGGGGGTTGTCACCTTAACGGGTATTGGTCTAGTAATGACTGATTTCGTTGAGTTTATTTCTGGTGGCAATATTATTTTTATGTTGTTATTTACTGCCGTGATCAGTTTGATTTTAGGTATGGGTCTACCAACAACAGCTAACTATATTGTTGTCTCTACCTTAATGGCTCCTGTTATCGTGACTTTAGGCGCTGCTCACGGTTTAATTATCCCATTAATTGCCGTACATCTATTCGTGTTCTATTTTGGTATTTTAGCCGATGATACACCGCCTGTGGGGCTTGCTGCATTCGCAGCCGCTGCAATAGCAAAATCAGACCCAATACGTACCGGTATTCAAGGTTTCACTTACGATATCCGTACCGCGATATTGCCTTTCATGTTTGTTTTTAATACGCAATTACTGTTAATGGGGATCGATTCTTGGTGGCACTTAGCTCTCACCATTATTTCATCAATCATTGCGATGTTGACCTTCTCTGCTGCAACGCAAGGCTGGTGGTTTACAAAAACAAAATGGTGGGAAGTTGTTCTATTACTCTTAATCACGTTCTCATTATTCCGTCCCGGTTTTTGGTGGGATAAGATCTATCCTGCTAAAGATTATTATCAAGGTATTGAGATTGCTCAAATTGCTGAAGACCTAAATGTGGGACAATCCCTCACATTAGAAGTTGTTGGTCAAAACCTTGAAGGCGATGTCATTAGTAAAACGGTTCGTTTACCTTTTGAAGATCGAGCCGTCTCTGGTGAAGAACGAGTCAGCTCTATGGGTCTAATGTTATCTGAAATTGATAATAAGATGATTGTAGATATGGTCGAATTTGGCAGCCCAGCCGAAGCTTCAGGTATAGATTTTGATTGGGAAATAAAGAATGTGGTTCTTGATGCAGACCGCCCATTAAAAGAGTGGGTATTTGTACCAACCCTTCTTCTTCTGTTTGCACTTGGCTTTAATCAGCGTCGTCGAGCTAAAAAGGAAAACTTGGCGGCATAAATTAATGAATGGAATCTAAGGGGAGAAGAACTCCCCTAATTAGGTAATAAAAAATTATGTATAAACAAATTTTGGTTCCAGTAGATTTAAATGACAAAGGCTTCGCTGATAAAGCGGTTGAACTTGCAGTTTGGCACGCAAAACATTCTAACGCTGAACTGCATTTATTAAATGTGTTACCTGGGATCCATATGTCAATGGTGTCGACTTATTTTCCTAAAGGTGCAGCAAAGCAAATGAAGGAAGATGTGTCAAAGCAACTGAATGAATTTGCGGCTAAGTTTGTAGACGAAGACGTGGTATACAGAGTACACGTTGCAGAAGGCAAACCTTATGTCACTATTTTAGATTACGCTGAACGCCTAGGTGCAGATCTAATCGTAATGCCAAGCCATAAACGATCTAAAATTGATAAAGTAATGTTGGGGTCTGTGGCGAGCAAAGTCGTAGAAAACTCACCAATTAATGTTATGGTTGTTAAACCTCAGGGTTAATTTTCCTATAACTGAAAATAAAAAAGGAGCCGGTGAGCTCCTTTTTTTTAGTTATATATTAAACGGCTACTGCTTAGGTAACGTTTTATAGTCAGGTCTTATTGGCGCAATATTCATTGAATCTAATACGCCTGATTTCGCTTCAGGATAAAACTCACAAGGTGCGAATAAACTGATGAATTTGTCCGTTTCTGGATGGTAAAAGCTCAGCTCAGCAGAGTGCAGTTGCAAACGCTCAGAAGACGCTAGAGCCTCTTCACAAGCATAAAACTCATCTCCGACAATCTCATGCCCCTCTTCCATCATATGCACTCGCAGTTGATGAGAACGGCCCGTAATCGGTAATAAGCGCACTAATGTTGTCTTATCTTCAACTTGTATCACTTGATACCCAGTTTGTGAGGGCTTTCCATGCTCGTAACACACCATTTGGCGTGGACGATTTGGCCAATCACAAATTAACGGTAAATCGATATGCCCTTCTGTTTTCTCAACTTTTCCCCATACTCGTGCGTAATACACTTTATGAGTTAAGCGATACTGAAACTGCTTTTTAATGTGCCTTTCCGCTTCTTTATATAAAGCAAAAATCATCAGCCCAGACGTCGACATATCAAGGCGGTGCACAAGCTGAGCATCTGGAAACTCAGCAATAACACGAGACCATACACTGTCATAGTGCTCTGAAGCTCTGCCGGGATTAGAGAGTAATCCCGCAGGTTTATTCACCGCAAGAATCGCTTCATCTTGATAAACAATATTAAGCGGTTCCATTGGTGGGTTGTACTCAAGCATTGCCATGATTAGTTATGGCTCACGACGATTAAACGCAGTGAATCAAGCTGTACTTGAGCTTTACCAATATAAGCTGAAAGCTCGCTCATTTGTGTTTCAATTTGAGTTAACTCTTCATCGCGAATATTTGGGTTTACTGCCTTTAACGCTTGCAAACGCTCTAGCTCAGTATTTAATGCCGTTTTCATTTCAGCGTTTGCATCGACTCGGACAGCTTCAATACGATCTTCAATGCTAACTTCAGCTTTATCAATCAGCGCGTGAATGTCTTTTTGCACAGAGTTAACCAGCTTACTTGCCATATGGCGATTAACAGGACTTAGTTGACGGTTAAAGCTTTCAAATTCAACTTGAGCCGATAAATCATTACCTTTGCTATCCATCATCAAACGAATTGGAGTCTTAGGTAAGAAGCGCCCAATACCACTTTGCTTAGGTGCTTGTGCATCCACCACATAGATCAATTCAAGTAATAATGTACCTACTGGTAAGGCTTTGTTTTTCAATAAAGAAACAGCCGTTGCACCGACACCCTCGGTAAGAACTAAATCAATGCCACCTTGAATCATTGGATGTTCCCAACTGATTAAGTTCATATCCTCACGAGATAGTGCCGTTTCACGATCAAACGTGATAGTACAACCTTCATAAGGTAAACCTGGGTAGCTCGACACCAACATATTTTCTGCAGGTGTAACAACAATGGCATTTTCACCTTTGTCATCCTGATTCAAACCAATAGTATCAAACAGGTTTAATGCAAAATTAACTAGATTAATATCGCCATCTGTCGCCGCAATTTTTTCGGCAAGTTTTTTTGCTTTATCACCGCCATTAGAATGAACTTCTAATAAACGATCTCGCCCTTGTTCTAACTGTACTTTTAACGCTTTGTTTAATGCCGCTGACTCTTCAATCAGAGGTTCTAATCCATCTGATTTACCCGTTGCTAAAATAGCGATAATCGCATCCGAGAATTTTTCATACACAGCACGACCAGTAGGACAGGTTTCACCAAAGGCATTAAGGCCTTCATCAAACCAACGAGCCAGTAATTCTTGAGATGTGCCTTGTAGATACGGAACATGGATTTCAATATCACGTTTTTGACCAATACGGTCCAAACGACCAATACGTTGCTCAAGTAGATCAGGATTAAACGGTAGATCAAACATCACTAATTGATTAGCAAACTGGAAGTTACGACCTTCAGAACCGATCTCTGAACAGATAAGAACCTGAGCCCCACCTTCTTCTTGTGCAAAATAAGCAGCGGCTTTATCTCGTTCGATAATAGACATGCCTTCATGGAAAACCGTACCACGAATACCTTCACGCTCACGTAATGCTTGTTCTAGTTGCAATGCAGTTGAAGCACGAGAAGCGATAATCAATACTTTCTCGTTACGGTTTTCTTTTAGTAATTCAAGCAACCAGTTTACACGGGGATCAAACTGCCACCACGTCGCACTATCACCTTCAAATTCTTGAAAGATTTCTTCTGGATAAAGCATTTTCATTGCACGAGCTTCATCACTCATGCGGCCGCCCATCATAGTCGCAACACGCATTGACGTTGCGTACTGCGATGGTAGAGGCATTGGCATTAAATTTAAGTTACGTAATGGGAAACCTTTAATTGCAGCACGAGTATTACGGAATAACACACGCCCTGTACCATGACGATCCATTAAGTTATCGACTAACTCTTGACGTGCCTTTGCTTGTTCTTCTTCTGATGCAGAAGATTCAATAATTCTAAATAGAGGCTCAGCATCTTGCTCAGAAAGCAGATCTGCAATGCGATTTTTCGCTTCATTCGATAGCTTATCACCACTCATTAACGCTGTGACCGCATCAGCAACAGGCTGATATTGACGCTCTTCTTCAACAAACGCGTCATAATCGTAGAAACGATCTGGATCTAATAAACGTAAACGAGCAAAGTGGCTTTCATGACCTAGCTGTTCAGGCGTTGCCGTTAGCAGTAAAACACCTGCCGTTTCTTCTGCAATCGCTTCAATCACTTGATATTCACGGCTTGGTTTTGTTTGATTCCACTCAAGGTGATGTGCTTCATCGACAACAAGAAGATCCCAATCAGCTTCAACCACTTGCTCAAATCGACGTTTACTTCTGCGAATAAAATCTAATGAACACAATACAAGTTGTGCCGTATCAAATGGGTTTTCTGAATCCGCATAAGACTCAATGCAACGCTCTTCATCAAAAATAGAAAAATGCAGGTTGAAACGACGCATCATTTCGACCAACCATTGATGTTGCAACGTTTCAGGAACAACAATTAATACACGCTCTGCACGACCAGAAAGTACTTGTTGGTGAATGATCATACCGGCTTCAATCGTTTTACCTAAACCCACTTCATCGGCAAGTAAAACACGAGGGGCATAACGACGGCCAACTTCTTGAGCAATATATAGCTGATGAGGGATCAAACCAGCACGCATACCACACAAACCACGCATTGGGTTTTTATGTTGTTCATATTGATTTTTAAGTGCACGGAAACGTAGCGCAAAACGATCCATACGGTCAATTTGACCAGCGAATAATTTATCTTGAGGTTTATTAAAACGGATTTGGTGGCTTAATAACGTTTCTCGAAGAACTACGTTTGCTTCATCAGTATCTGTTCTTGTACCAATATAAGTTAATAATCCACCCTCTTCGATAACGTCTTCAACTTCCAAAGACCAACCTTCATGACTTTCAATTGTATCGCCTTTATTGAACATCACTCGGGTAACGGGTGCATCCTGTTTTGCGTATAAACGGTTTTCTTCTGATGCGGCAAAAAGTATAGATACGGTTCTATCGTCAACAGCAACCACTGTTCCTAAACCCAAATCACTTTCTGTATCACTGATCCAACGTTGGCCCAAAGCAAATGACATAGTAGTAATACACCTCAAAATTAATTAATTTATTTTATATAGAGTGAGAATTTATAATGAACCGAGAATAGACAGCCTTAAAATGGCGAGGTTCAAAAGGGCGCCAATCTTACTGTATGAGAGCAGTTAGGTCACGCCTATTTATCATAAAACTGAGTGTAGTCGATTATACCCAATTTGAGAGTGAAAAGTTTACTTAACCGCTTGTAAGTATCGCACTAATTGCATCGGATTATCTTGCGTTTCTAGGTCGCTCATATTTCCATAACTCAATATTTTCTGCTGACATATAAAAGCATAATGAGAAGCCAATGCTTTTGCATCCTGCAAACTGTGCGTTACCATCAGTACAGTTAAATTTTGTGTTTCAATTAATTGCTTTATCAACAAAATCATCTCCTCTTTTAACATGGGGTCAAGAGCAGAAAAAGGCTCATCTAAGAGTAACACTGGCTTCTTTTGAACAAGACATCGAGCTAATGCTACACGCTGTTTTTGTCCTCCTGAAAGTTGATCAGGCAAACGATGTAATAATGTATCGACACCAACTTGTTGAGCTGCATTTTGTACCTGATTTTTCTCAATATCTGTCAGACGCAAATTTGCTTTTATACCCAAACCAATATTATCTGCAATCGATAAATGGGCAAAAAGATTATGCTCTTGAAATAGCATCGACAATGGGCGTTGATGAGGCGCTAGTGATAACAAGGATTGTTGCTCAATAGTGATATCACCAGATTCAGGTGTAATAAATCCTGCTAATAAACTGAGTAATGTACTTTTCCCTGCGCCACTAGGCCCTAGAATTGCAACGACATCACCTTGATTTACTGCCAACTCAAATTCAAACAACTCTGAATGGTAACGATATTTCACATCAGAAAAACTTAACATTATGCTTCACCTTGATCCTTAGAGGAAAATAGCCATTCCACGATGCTAAATACCCCCACACTCAAAACTAATAAACTTAGAGAAATAACGGCGGCAGCCTCCATTTGATAGCTACCTAATAATTGAAATAGGTATAACGGCAAGGTTCTAAAATCTTGACTGCCAAACAAGGCGATAGCACTTAAATCTCCTACTGACATAATAAATGCTATCGCAAATGCATGAGCCATTGGCTTTCTTAACGCTCGCCATTCAATCAATCGAAAACGAGTAAATCCGTAAAGCCCTAAGCTTGCTGATAATAGTTGATATTGTTGTGCAATATGAAGTAATGGTTGAGCTAATGTTTTTATCACATAAGGCAGAGCCATTAATGCATTAACCAGTACCACAACCCAAATCGCTATTGAAAATACGTCCGTTATGTTTCGCAACAATAAAAATAACCCAGTGCTAATCACTAATCCTGGGGTGACTAAGATCATCGTCCCCATCAAATCTAATTTATCCGCTAATAAACGCTTTTGATTTAGTCTTAATGCTCTTGTCGTATGCAATAAAATAACGCCAAAAACCATAGCTAGTATTGCTGCACTTAACGCTACAATCAAAGAGTTGACCAATGCTAACCAAAATTCAGACGATGTTAGCACTGTTATCAACGCTGAATTTAGACCACTAATCACAACCATAAATAGCGGCGGTAATAAGAATAAAATAAGAAATACAATCCAAACTCTATCCCATAGTCGCTCTTTGGTTGAATCTTGATATAGCACTGCTTGATGTATAGACGCCGAATCAACAGCTACCGATGTTGAAAAACGTTGGATAATTAAAGAAAGTACGCCGCATAATAGCATCTGCCACAAAGCTAAAATTGCACCTGATTGTAAATCAAAATCAAATTTAATTGCTTGATAAATCGCGAGTTCAATTGTCGTTGACTTAGGCCCCCCCCCTAACGCCATGACCGTAGCAAAACTGGTAAAGCACAACATAAAAACCAAACCAGCAACATGAGGAAGTTGCTGTTTAACTCTAGGCCAAGCAACCAATCTATACTTATTCCAACCAGCTAATCCTAAATGAGCCGATAATTGGTGCTGCTCAGTAGGAATTGAATCTAAGGTTTGTAAAAAAAGTCGTGTCGCAAAGGGAAAATTAAAAAAAACATGCGCCAGTAAAATGCCATTTAAACCATAAATAGAAAAAGGAAGTGAATAACCAAAAGACGCCAATAGATCAGCAAGGAGACCGCTATTCCCATAGATAGACAATAAACCAAACACACCAACCAACACTGGTAAAACAAGCGTTGTAGCACAGAGTTTTAGCAACAAGCCTCGACCTAAAAATTGTCGACGTGATAATGCATATGCGGTCGGAATCGCAAGGCTAATACTAAGTAAAGTGGATAGAAATGCTTGGTATAAACTAAATTTCGTAATATAGCGGTAATAAGGATCAAACCAAATTAGACTTAAATCCAAGCTTGGTGATTCAAAAAACAAAGCACTGATCGCTCCACCAACAAAGCCAACGATAACAATTGCAATGAAATATCCCAAAACAGGGACAGAGTTATAAGAAGAGGTAATTTTCATAGTTGCCAAAAGAAAGGAGCACAATAGTGCCCCTTATTTCAATATTAGAATGTCAGGGCGTGTTGCCACTCACGGATCCATGATTTACGTTGTTGCGAAATCACTTGTGAATTAAATGACAGTGCTTTACTTGGTACTGTTAAGCTATCAAACCCCTTAGGTAAAGCGACATCCGTCACAGGATACATCCAGTTACCTGTTGGCATCGCTGATTGAAACTTATCACTTAAAACAAATTCAAGGAACTCATCCGCTAGTTTATTATTTTGAGAGCTTTTTACTTTCGCCGCCACTTCTACTTGAGTGTAGTGACCTTCAGAAAAATTAGCCGCTGCAAATCTATCGTCTTTTTCAGCAACCAAATGATACGCTGGAGAAGAGGTATAAGATAAAACTAAATCAGATTCGCCTTCTAAAAACATATTGTAAGCTTCAGACCAACCTTTAGTTACGGTAACCGTTTTCTTAGCCAGTTGTTTCCATGCTTGCGGCGCATCATCACCATAGACTGATTTCATCCACAGCAATAAACCTTGACCTGGTGTTGACGTTCTTGGGTCTTGATAAATGACTTTTAAATCATCACGAGTTTCAACTAACTCTTTTAAACTTTTTGGTGGATTTTTTACTTTTTCTTTATTGTAAACAAAGGCAAAGTAACCAAAGTCATAAGGAACAAAGGTAGTATCGTTCCAGCCACCCGGTAAAGTGACAGAATCGGTATTAACTTGGTGCTGAGCTAATAACCCTGTCGCCTTCGCTTCTGCCATTAAGTTATTATCTAAACCTAACACGACATCTGCTTTTGCATTTTTTCCTTCTAAACGAAGTCGATTCAAAATAGAAACACCATCATCAAGTGCAACCAATTTTAAATCACAACCACATTGCGCTTCAAAAGCCGCTTCAATGGTTGGTCCTGGGCCCCAATCAGCGGCAAAAGAATCATAGGTATAAACAGTTAGGGTATCTGCAGCAGAAACAGAAAAAGAAGATGCCGCGACGATAGCTAACGCTGTCGGCAATAATTTAAATGGAGAGGAAATAGAAAGAGTGTTCATTATGTGCGCTTACATCCTTTTGAGCGGCACAGAATTAAGTTGATATTCTCAAGGAGGATGTCATCTCAATCCCTACGCCAGCATTATCTGATTCAGGTAGTACGGGTTTAAGCCAGTATTCTCCAATACTCACTAATCTCAGCTAGTCGCTCCCCGATGAGAGGCCATATTGTATGTGTGAATGATTTAATGAGCCAGAGGTTTATTAAACCTTCTGACGCTGATCATATCCCCAGCGAGGAACAAGCCCTTGCTCTACACCTAAATGGTCTAATATCCGGGCAACCATAAAATCAATTAAGTCTTCAATAGATTTAGGTTGATGATAAAAGCCTGGCGCTGCTGGCATAATCGTTGTGCCCATTTGAGATAGCTTCAACATATTCTCTAAATGCAACGTTGAAAATGGGGTTTCTCGGACAACAAGAATTAATTGTCCACGTTCCTTTAATACGACATCAGCAGCGCGTTCAATAAGATTATCTGAAATACCGTGAGCAATAGAGGCAACACTACCTGCAGAGCACGGGCACACAATCATTTGTTTTGGTGCCGCTGAACCTGAAGCGACAGGAGAGAACCAATCTTCTTTGCCGCACACTGTTAAATTCTCAGCCTTACAGGCTAAGTGCTCAACCAAAGCCACTTTCATTGCATCAGGGCCACTTGGTAGCTTTAAATCATGCTCTGTTGCCATCACTACTCGAGCAGCTGACGATATTAAAAAATAAACATGATAATCAGCAGCAAGTAAGCACTCTAACAGCCTTAATCCATAAGGAGCGCCTGATGCTCCTGTCATGGCTAATGTGATCGCTTTCTTTTTGGATTTCATTTATTGGCTCAACTTATCAAGTAATTTACCGTGAATGCCTTCAAAACCACCATTGCTCATGACTAATATCTGATCGCCTGGTTGTGCTTCTGCCACAATCATATCAACAAAGCAGTCAATATCATTATGGGTATAAGCGGGCTGAGTGCATTGTTGTGCAACATCATCTACCGACCAAGTGATATTATCTGGCTGGAAAAGATAAACCGAATCGGCTGCATGCAGAGAAGCCGCCAACGTATCTTTGTGAACGCCTAATTTCATGGTGCTTGATCGAGGCTCTAGTACCGCAATAATTTTCTTATCGCCCACTTTATTACGTAAGCCACCTAGCGTTAGATCAATCGCTGTCGGATGATGTGCGAAATCATCATAAACGCTCACACCATTCACTTCACCTTTCAACTCAAGACGACGCTTAGTATTAATAAATTTACCTAACGCTTCACAAGCTAAATCGGGAGTAACACCCACATGACGAGCAGAAGCTACCACCATCAATGCATTACTGACATTATGATCGCCGACTAAATCCCAATCAACCTGACCAACTTTCTCATCTTCAAAGTAAAGTTCAAATGAACTGCCGTCTTTCTTAAGCTTATTAGCTTTCCATTGACCACCTTCACCAGTAAATTCAAGCTCACTCCAACAACCTTGAGCGAGTACTTGCTCTAGTGGCTTATCTTGTGTTGGTGCAAAAATACGTCCGGTACTTGGAACCGTTCTAATTAAATGGTGGAATTGACGCTGAATAGCAGCAAGATCATCAAAAATATCGGCATGATCAAACTCTAGGTTATTCAGCACTAAAGTTCGTGGACGGTAATGAACAAACTTTGAACGTTTATCAAAAAAAGCACTGTCATATTCATCCGCTTCAACGACAAAAAACATACTTTCGCCTAATCGAGCGGATTCTCCAAAATTACCAAGTACGCCACCAACTAAGAAACCAGGTTTGTAACCACACTCTTCAAGAACCCATGCAAGCATACTTGCTGTCGTTGTTTTACCATGCGTTCCTGCAACAGCCATAACCCAGCGATCTTGCAATAGAAACTCTTGTAACCATTGTGGCCCTGAGGTGTATTTAAGATTTTTATCTAATACATACTCGACACAAGGGTTACCACGACTCATCGCATTACCAATCACAACAAGGTCTGGAGCAGGATCTAGCTGACTTGGATTAAAGCCTTCAATAATCTCAATGCCTTGAGATTCTAATAACGTACTCATCGGGGGATATACGTTAGCATCGCATCCCGTAACTTTATGCCCAAGTTGACGAGCCAATGTTGCAGCGCCTCCCATGAAGGTGCCACAAATACCAAGAATATGAATATGCATAATAAAAAACCGTCTTATATTAAATTAAGTGAGTAACCTCGATACAGAGTTACTTCAATACTCTTAAAAAGTTCTATGTTATAGAATGAATTACAGCAAACAGTAACACAACTACTGTAAAAATAAATCAGTACCTAACCCCACTTATCATTGATATCTAATAACAGAGAATAAAGGAATAACTATGTCTGAAATAAGAACCCTCGGTGAGTTTATTGTTGCAAAGCAACATGACTTTCCTCATGCAAGTGGAGAGTTATCATCACTAATTGGTTCAATTAAGTTGGCTGCTAAAATTGTAAACCGTGAAATTAACAAAGCTGGACTTGTTGATATTACTGGTGCTTCTGGTGAAGAAAATATTCAAGGTGAACAACAACAAAAACTGGACCTTTACGCTAACGATAAATTTAAAGCCGCATTAGAAAATCGAGATCAAGTCTGTGGCGTTGCGAGTGAAGAAGAAGATGAAGCGGTTGCTTTTAATAAAGAACTAAATCAAAACGCTAAATACGTCGTATTAATGGACCCATTAGATGGCTCATCAAATATTGATGTCAATGTCTCTGTAGGTACTATTTTCTCTATATACCGTCGTATATCCCCAATTGGAACTCCGGCAATAGAAGAAGATTTCCTCCAACCAGGTAATAAACAAGTAGCTGCGGGTTATATTATCTATGGCTCTTCTACCATGCTTGTTTACACAACAGGAAATGGTGTTCATGGGTTTACTTATGACCCATCCCTTGGGGTATTTTGTTTATCTCATGAGAATATGAAAGTCCCTGAAGATGGAAGTATCTATTCTATTAATGAGGGGAATTACATTCGATTCCCTGAAGGAGTTAAACAATATCTAAAGTATTGCCAAGAAATAAAACCAGAAGATAACCGCCCATATACTTCACGTTATATCGGGTCTCTTGTTGCAGATTTCCATAGGAACTTACTTAAAGGTGGGATCTATCTCTACCCAAGTACTCAAGCTTACCCAAATGGTAAATTAAGACTACTTTATGAATGTAATCCAATGGCAATGCTAATCGAGGAAGCGGGGGGTAAAGCGACAGATGGTGAGCAACGTATCCTTGATATCAAACCAACAGAATTGCACCAACGTGTTCCCTTCTTTGTTGGGTCTATCAATATGGTAAATAAAGTTCAGGATTTTCTGGATGAATGGCAAGATTAATAATTAATTTCATATAGTTCAGATACAAAAAAACCGAGTCCTAAGACTCGGTTTTTTCTTGAAACTACTACTGATTACTCAGCTGCAGCTTCTACTTCTGGGCGATCTACAAGCTCAATGTAAGCCATTGGCGCTTTATCACCTGTACGGAAACCGCACTTCAGAATACGAGTATAACCACCAGCACGTTGTGCAAAGCGTGGACCTAACTCGGTAAATAGTTTTGCTACAACTTCGTTATCACGAGTGCGAGCAAACGCTAGACGACGGTTAGCAACACTGTCTGTCTTAGCTAATGTAATCAAAGGCTCAACTACACGACGAAGCTCTTTTGCTTTTGGTACAGTCGTCTTGATAATCTCGTGACGAACCAAAGAGCAAGCCATATTGCTAAACATAGCTTTACGGTGGCTGCTGTTGCGGTTGAGTTGACGACCACTCTTACGATGGCGCATGACCTAATCCTTCTAACTAGATAATTAGTGAACTGATTAATCTTCAGCGATAGACGCTGGTGGCCAATTCTCTAGGCGCATGCCCAAAGAAAGTCCACGTGAAGCTAGAACATCTTTAATTTCAGTTAAAGACTTCTTACCAAGGTTTGGCGTTTTAAGTAGCTCAACCTCAGTGCGCTGCACCAGATCACCAATGTAGTGAATCGCTTCTGCTTTCAAACAGTTAGCAGAGCGAACCGTTAGTTCAAGATCGTCTACAGGACGCAGTAGGATCGGATCGAACTCTGGCTTTTCTTCTTTCTCTTCAGGAACTCGTACATCACGAAGATCTACAAATGCATCCAGTTGTTCAGCTAAAATTGTAGCTGCACGACGGATAGCTTCCTCAGGATCAAGTGTACCATTTGTTTCCATATCGATAACAAGTTTGTCTAAGTCAGTACGTTGCTCAACACGTGCCGCTTCAACCGAGTAAGAAATTTTATCTACTGGGCTGTAAGTTGCATCGATAAGCAAACGACCAATTGGACGCTCATCTTCTTCAGTATGGATACGCGCTGTTGACGGTACATAGCCGCGACCACGCTCTACCTTGATTCTCATGCTGATTTCAGCATTGTCATCAGTTAAGTGGCAGATTACATGCTCTGGGTTCGCAATCTCAACATCACCATCATGGGTGATGTCACCTGCAACAACAGGGCCTGCACCAGACTTGTTAAGAGTAATGATAACTTCATCTTTACCCTCAACCTTAACGGCAAGGCCTTTAAGGTTTAGAAGGATTTCAAGGATATCTTCCTGAACACCTTCTTTGGTGCTGTACTCATGTAATACGCCTTCGATTTCTACTTCAGTTACGGCACAACCCGGCATTGAAGATAGTAAAATACGACGTAGAGCGTTACCTAGAGTGTGGCCAAAACCACGCTCTAATGGCTCAAGAGTTACTTTTGCGTGAGTCTGGCTAACTTGTTCTATGTCAACTAGACGCGGCTTTAGAAATTCTGTTACAGAACCCTGCATTGTGTCCTCTCTTTATTTAAACCTTACTTAGAGTAAAGCTCGACGATCAAGTGTTCGTTGATGTCGGCAGACAAATCAGAACGTTCAGGAAGACGCTTAAACGTACCTTCCATTTTGCCAGCATCTACTTCAATCCAAGTTGGTTTTTCGCGTTGTTCAGCAACTTCTAGAGCAGCTTTAATACGTGATTGCAGTTTAGCTTTCTCACGAATTGAAACAACGTCGTTAGCCGCAACTTTGAAAGAAGGAACGTTAACTACTTTACCATTAACTAGAATAGACTTATGGCTAACTAGTTGACGAGATTCGGCACGTGTAGAACCAAAACCCATACGGTAAACTACGTTATCTAGACGACCTTCAAGAAGTTGAAGTAGGTTTTCACCTGTGTTGCCTTTAATACGAGCAGCATCTTTGTAGTAGTTACGGAATTGTTTTTCTAGAACGCCATACATACGACGAACTTTTTGCTTCTCACGAAGCTGAACGCCATATTCAGATAGACGACCGCGACGAGCGCCGTGTACACCTGGAGCGTTATCGATCTTACACTTGGTATCGATCGCACGTACGCCTGATTTAAGGAATAAATCAGTGCCTTCGCGACGGCTAAGCTTCAGCTTAGGACCCAAATATCTTGCCATGTTCTTTCTCCAATATTCCTAGAAACGAAACTTAAACGCGACGTTTCTTAGGTGGACGACAACCGTTATGAGGGATCGGAGTAGCATCAACAATATTAGTGATGCGGTATCCAGCAGCGTTTAACGCACGGATAGTTGACTCACGACCAGGACCAGGGCCCTTAACCATAACTTCAAGGTTCTTAACGCCATATTCTTTGGCCATTTCACCACAACGCTCAGCAGCAACTTGTGCAGCAAACGGTGTAGATTTACGAGAACCACGGAAACCAGAACCACCTGCAGTAGCCCAAGCTAGTGCATTACCTTGACGGTCAGTAATGGTTACGATTGTATTATTGAAAGAAGCATGGATGTGCGCTACGCCATCCGCTACTTGCTTGCGAACGCGCTTACGAGCGCGAGTAGGTTGTTTTGCCATTGTACTCTCTACCTTATCCGATTATTTTTTGATCGGCTTGCGCGGACCTTTACGGGTACGTGCGTTGGTTTTAGTACGCTGTCCACGTAATGGTAGACTGCGACGGTGACGAAGACCACGATAACAACCAAGATCCATAAGACGCTTAATGTTCATCGATACTTCACGACGTAAGTCGCCTTCGACAGTGTATTTGGCAACACCATCACGCAGAATATCAATCTGCTCATCATTCAGTTCACTGATCTTAACATCTTCAGCAATACCAACTGCAGCTAAAATAGCTTGCGAGCGAGTCTTACCGATGCCGTAGATTGCAGTCAATGCAATTACAGCGTGTTTATGATCAGGAATGTTAATGCCTGCTATACGGGCCACTATTCACTCCTAGTACTTTTTCTTAAGAAGAGTCACAACAAAGCCCGATGAGGATACGTTGTGACTATAACTACTTCTTTTGCACACAAAAGGTAGGCCGAGAATAATACTCGGCCTAACTTAATATATCAAGTAAAAATTTCTGCTAATTAACCTTGGCGTTGTTTATGCTTTGGTTCAACACAAATTATACGCACAACACCGTTGCGCTTAATAACTTTACAGTTGCGGCAGATTTTCTTAACGGAAGCACGAACTTTCATTGCTAAACTCCGTAAATGGACCTGAAATTAACGGCCGTAGCCTTTCAGATTAGCTTTCTTCAAAACGGACTCATACTGCTGAGACATCAGATGAGTCTGAACCTGTGCCATAAAGTCCATGATAACAACAACTACGATTAGTAGGGAAGTACCGCCGAAATAAAAGCGAACGTTCCAAGCTATCATCATAAACTCAGGGATCAGACAGATAAAGGTAATATACATCGCACCAGCTAAGGTTAAACGAGTCATAACTTTATCAATATATTTCGTTGTCTGTTCACCTGGGCGGATTCCGGGTACGAATGCACCAGACTTCTTCAAGTTATCAGCTGTTTCACGTGGGTTAAAAACCAACGCTGTATAGAAGAAACAGAAGAAGATAATTGCTGCTGCATAAAGCATTACATATAAAGGCTGACCAGGGCTTAACGCCATGGAAACATCAGTTAACCAACCGAATGTTCCTTCACCATTACCACCAAACCACTGAGCCAATGTCCCAGGGAATAGTATAATACTTGATGCAAATATTGCAGGAATTACACCAGCCATATTAATTTTAAGAGGCAAGTGAGTACTTTGAGCTGCAAATACCTTACGGCCTTGCTGACGTTTCGCATAGTTAACGACGATACGACGTTGACCACGCTCCATGAACACTACAAAGTATATTACTGCAAACGATAACACTGCAATTAGTAATAGAAGAAGCACGTGCAGTTCACCTTGACGCGCCTGCTGGATCGTTTCACCGATAGCTGGTGGTAGACCTGCAACGATACCTGTGAAAATAATCAAAGATATACCGTTACCGATGCCACGCTCAGTAATTTGTTCGCCTAACCACATTAAGAACATGGTACCAGTTACTAAACTTACTGTAGCTGTCAGATAGAACATCATGTCAGGGTTAGAAACTAACCCTGGAATCATGCTTGGTAGACCGGTTGCAATACCAATTGCTTGGAATGTAGCCAGAACCAAGGTGCCATAACGTGTGTACTGATTTATCTTACGACGACCAGACTCACCTTCTTTTTTCAATTCTGCTAGAGGTGGATGAACAACTGTTAACAGTTGAACAACGATAGATGCCGAAATATACGGCATAATACCTAGAGCAAGAATTGAGGCACGCGACAGTGCACCACCAGAAAACATGTTAAACAGTTCAATGATGGTACCCTGCTGCTGTTCGAAAAGATCAGCAAGGACAGCAGCGTCAATCCCAGGAATTGGCACAAATGAGCCAGCTCGGAACACTAAAAGCGCACCTATAACAAATAACAGACGCGATTTCAGTTCAGCTAGGCCGTTCTGAGCACTATTTACTTCTTTTCCTGGTTTCTTTGCCATTGTACCTCATCCTTCGAGGATTATTCCTCGATCTTACCGCCTGCAGCTTCAATCGCAGCTTTAGCGCCTTTCGTTACGCGTAGACCTTTAACAGTTACAGCAGTAGCGATTTCACCAGAAAGTACAACTTTCGCGAACACAATGTTCTTAGTGATTACGTTAGCAGCTTTAAGGCTGTTTAGATCGATAACGTTACCTTCAACTTTAGCAAGTTCGCTTAAACGAACCTCTGCAGTCACTAGGCTCTTACGTGAAGTAAAGCCAAATTTAGGTAGACGTTGTTTCAGAGGCATTTGACCACCTTCAAAACCAACACGAACTTTACCGCCAGAGCGTGATTTTTGACCTTTATGGCCACGGCCAGCAGTTTTACCTAGGCCTGAACCGATACCGCGACCTACGCGCTTCTTAGAAGCGTTAGAGCCAGCAGCCGGTGATAGAGTATTCAAAAACATTACTGATTACTCCTCAATATTAACCATATAGCGAACTTTGTTGATCATACCGCGGTTACACGGAGTATCAGCAATTTCTACTGTATGGTTGATGCGACGAAGACCTAGACCTTTAAGACACAAAATGTGCTTAGGTAGGCGACCGATAGAGCTTTTAGTCTGAGTTACTTTGATAGTTTTAGACATGGTACTTACTCCGAAATAGATTCAACAGTTAGACCACGCTTAGCAGCTACCATTTCAGGTGACTTAACACTAGTTAGACCAGCAACCGTTGCGCGAACAACGTTAATTGGGTTAGTAGAGCCGTAAGCTTTAGCTAGTACGTTGCGGACACCCACAACTTCTAGTACTGCACGCATAGCACCACCAGCAATGATACCTGTACCTTCTGAAGCAGGTTGCATGTACACTTTAGAACCAGTGTGGCGACCTTTAACAGAGTGGTGAAGAGTACCTTCGTTAAGTGCAATCGTAAACATGTTACGACGTGCTTTTTCCATTGATTTTTGAATCGCTGCAGGTACTTCACGGGCTTTGCCGTAACCGAAACCTACACGACCATTACCGTCACCAACTACTGTTAGTGCAGTAAAGCTAAAGATTCGACCGCCTTTAACCGTTTTAGAAACACGGTTAACAGCAATTAGCTTCTCGTTCAAATCTGTAGCTTGTTGTTGTTCTTTAGCCATCTTCCAACCCTACCTTAGAATTTCAGACCAGCTTCGCGAGCAGAATCTGCTAGCGCCGCTACTCGGCCGTGGTATTGGAAACCAGAACGATCGAAAGCAACATTAGTAATGCCTTTTTCGATAGCGCGCTCAGCAATTAGTTTACCAATTGCTTCAGCAGCAGCTTTGTTGCTGGTGTTTCCAAGTTGCTCACGGATTGCCTTTTCTACAGTAGAAGCGGCAGCGATAACCTCTGAGCCGTTTGGTGCGATTACCTGAGCATACGTATGACGCGGAGTACGATGCACTACAAGGCGAGTTGCACACAGTTCAGCAATCTTACGACGTGCACGTGTAGCACGACGGATGCGAGATGCTTTCTTATCCATAGTGATACCCTACTTCTTCTTAGCTTCTTTAGTACGCACGATTTCATCGGCGTAACGAACACCCTTGCCTTTATAAGGCTCAGGTCGACGGTATGAACGAAGGTCCGCAGCAACTTGACCAACTACTTGCTTATCACAACCAGTTATAACGATCTCAGTTTGAGTTGGACACTCAGCTTTAATACCTTCCGGAAGAGCATGCTCTACTGGATGTGAGAAGCCAAGAGTAAGGCCTACAGCGTTGCCTTTCATAGCAGCACGGTAACCTACGCCTTTAAGAATTAGCTTCTTAGTAAAGCCTTCATTTACACCAATAACCATATTGTTTACTAGTGCACGAGCTGTACCAGCTTGTGCCCAAGCATTGGTAACGCCTTCGCGTGGACCAAATACAATAGAGTTATCTTCTTGTGAAACAACTACAGCGTTATTAAGAACGCGAGTTAGTTCACCTTTACCACCTTTAATAGTGATTTCCTGGCCGTTCAGTTTAACTTCTACGCCAGCAGGAAGAACCACAGGTGCTTTAGCAACACGAGACATATCCTACTCCTATTAAGCTACGTAGCAGATAATTTCGCCACCAAGACCAGCTTTACGCGCAGCGCGGTCAGACATAAGGCCTTTTGATGTAGAAACAACAGCAATACCAAGACCACCCATAACAGATGGTAACGCGTCGTTCTTCTTGTAAACACGAAGACCTGGACGAGAAACTCGTTGGATTTGCTCGATAACTGGTTTAGCTTGGAAATACTTAAGAGTGATTTCTAGCTCAGGTTTGATTTCGCCTTCAACAGCGAATTCAGCGATGTAGCCTTCAGCTTTAAGTAGTGCAGCAATTGCAACTTTAAGCTTTGAAGAAGGCATTTTAACAGCAACTTTATTTGCTGATTGACCGTTGCGAACGCGGGTCAGCATATCCGAAATCGGATCTTGCATGCTCATAAGATTTACTCCAAATGATTAAGTGGCAATTACCAGCTAGCCTTACGAAGACCCGGAATCTCGCCTTTCATGCAAGCTTCGCGAACCTTAATACGGCTTAAACCGAATTTACGTAGGTAACCGTGTGGACGACCAGTTTGGTTGCAACGATTACGCTGACGAGATGCACTTGAATCACGAGGTAGAGCTTGCAATTTAAGAACTGCATCCCAACGCTCTTCTTCAGAAGCATTTACATCGCTAATTAGAACTTTTAACGCAGCACGCTTTTGAGCGAACTGAGCTACAAGTTTTGCACGTTTAGCTTCACGTGCTTTCATAGATTGTTTAGCCATAACAGTAACCCTTCACCTTACTTACGGAATGGGAAGTTAAAGGCAGTCAGCAGAGCTCGGCCTTCCGCATCTGTATTCGCTGACGTCGTGATAGTAATATCAAGACCGCGTACACGATCAACTTTATCATAGTCGATCTCAGGGAAGATTATTTGCTCGCGAACGCCCATGCTGTAGTTACCGCGACCGTCAAAAGACTTCGCGCTAACACCACGGAAATCACGTACTCGTGGAAGAGCAATAGAGATTAAACGCTCTAAAAACTCCCACATACGTTCGCCACGCAGGGTTACTTTACAACCGATTGGGTAGCCTTCACGGATTTTGAAACCAGCAACAGATTTACGTGCTTTTGTAATCAATGGCTTTTGGCCAGAGATAATTGCCATATCGGCAGCAGCGTTTTCTAGTAGCTTCTTATCGTTGATTGCTTCACCAACACCCATATTTAGGGTGATTTTTTCAACCCTAGGGACTTGCATGACGCTTGTGTAGCTGAACTCTTTGGTAAGCTCAGCGACTACAGACGACTTGTAGTAATCATGCAGTTTCGCCATAGTAGAACTCCAAATTACTTCTATTAATTAGAAACAGTTTCGCCGTTAGATTTAAAGAAACGAACTTTCTTACCATCTTCAAAACGGAAACCGATACGGTCCGCTTTACCAGTAGCTTCATTGTAGACTGCGATGTTAGAAGCATCAATTGCTGCTTCTTTCTCGACGATACCACCTTGTTGACCAAGAGCCGGAACAGGCTTCTGGTGTTTTTTAACAAGATTAATACCTTCAACAATAACTTTACCAGTTTCAAGAACCTTAGTTACTTTACCTTTCTTGCCTTTATCTTTACCGACAAGAACGATTACTTCGTCATTACGACGGATTTTAGCTGCCATCTGACCGCTCCTTACAGAACTTCTGGTGCTAGTGAAACAATTTTCATGAATTTCGCATTGCGAAGTTCACGAGTCACTGGACCAAAGATACGTGTACCGACTGGTTGCTCAGTAGTGTCATTCAACAATACGCAAGCGTTACGGTCAAAGCGAATGATAGAACCGTCTGGGCGACGAACGCCTTTACGGGTGCGCACTACTACCGCCTTCAGAACATCACCTTTTTTAACTTTACCGCGAGGAATTGCTTCCTTAACAGTAACTTTAATGACGTCTCCGATATGTGCATAACGGCGGTGAGAGCCACCCAGGACCTTAATACACATTACCTTGCGCGCGCCAGAGTTATCTGCAGCGTCAAGTGTACTTTGCATTTGGATCATTGTTAGTGCTCCGCTAAATATTTAAATAGACCCATCACGGGTCGGACTGCCTCTCTTAAAGAGGATGGGGAGTGTATCACCATTCTTTTCATAAAGGTAGTCAAAAAATAAACAGCTCCAAAAAAAATCAATTGGAGCTGTTTACATGTATCGCTATCAAATCAGCAAAAATTAAGCTTTTGCTTTTTCAATAATGTTTACCAGAGTCCAAGACTTAGTCTTAGACAGTGGACGACATTCATGAATCGCAACTAGGTCGCCAAGGCCACATTCGTTGTTTTCATCATGTGCGTGAAGCTTAGTCGTACGCTTGATGTATTTACCGTAGATCGGGTGTTTCACCATGCGTTCAATAGCAACAACAATAGACTTGTCCATTTTGTCGCTAATTACACGACCTTGCATAGTACGAATTTTCTCGCTCATTATGCGCCAGCCTTCTCATTCAGTAAAGTTTTAACACGTGCGATATCACGGCGTACAGCTTTAAGAGTATGAGTTTGCTGTAGTTGACCAGTCGCAGCTTGCATACGCAAGTTAAACTGTTCACGTAGCAATTTCAAAAGCTCTTCATTTAGCTCTTCAACGTTTTTCTCGCGTAGATCTTGTGCTTTCATCACATCACCTGCTTAGTTACAAAAGTAGTTTTGATAGGCAGTTTACGTGCCGCTAGGCGGAACGCTTCACGTGCCAACTCTTCAGGTACGCCGTTCATTTCGTACATAACCTTTCCAGGTTGGATTTGGGCTACCCAGTACTCAACGTTACCTTTACCCTTACCTTGACGAACTTCAAGCGGTTTTTCTGTGATAGGTTTGTCTGGGAACACACGGATCCAGATTTGACCTTGACGTTTAACATGACGTGTCATAGCACGACGTGCCGCTTCGATCTGACGTGCAGTTAGACGACCACGGCCTACAGCTTTAAGACCGAATTCGCCGAAGCTCACTTCAGTACCTTTAGCAAGACCACGGTTACGACCAGTCATAACCTTACGGAACTTAGTACGTTTTGGTTGTAGCATCAGTCAGCTCCTTACTTACGGCTTCTACGCTGCTTCTTAGGCTTGTCAGCCTTAGGCTCTACTGCATTAGCAGCTGGCATACCGCCTAGAACTTCACCTTTGAAGATCCAAACTTTAACGCCGATCACACCGTATTGGGTGTGAGCCGAAGAAGTTGCGTAATCAATGTCAGCACGTAAAGTATGTAGAGGTACACGACCTTCACGATACCATTCAGAACGTGCGATTTCAGCACCGCCAAGACGGCCGCCTACTTGTACTTTGATGCCTTGAGCGCCTAGACGCATTGCATTTTGTACCGCACGCTTCATAGCGCGACGGAACATAACACGACGTTCTAGTTGAGAAGCAATGCTGTCAGCTACAAGTTGAGCGTCTAGCTCTGGCTTGCGAACTTCTGCAATGTTGATTTGCGCTGGAACACCGGCAATTTTTGCTACGCCTGCGCGTAGTTTTTCTACGTCTTCGCCTTTCTTACCGATTACTACGCCTGGACGAGCAGTGTGAATAGTCACACGGATGCTCTTCGCAGGACGCTCGATAACGATGCGAGATAGAGATGCTTTTTTCAGTTCTTTAGTAAGATACTGACGTACCTTGAAGTCGCCGTCTAGGTTGTCAGCGAACTCTTGGCTACTAGCAAACCATGTAGCATTCCAAGGCTTAACGATGCCAAGACGAATACCATTAGGATGTACTTTTTGACCCATTTGCTTAATCTCCTAGTCTTTAACGATCAGCTACAACGATAGTGATGTGGCTTGAACGCTTCAAGATGCGATCTGCACGACCTTTAGCACGAGGCATAATACGCTTCATGATAGGGCCTTCGTCTACGAAGATTTTAGCGACATTTAGATCGTCGATATCTGCACCTTCGTTGTGTTCAGCGTTTGCGATAGCAGACTCAACAACTTTTTTAATTAATACTGCAGCTTTTTTGTTGCTGAAAGTAAGAATTTCAAGAGCTTGGTCTACTGATTTCCCACGAATTTGGTCCGCAACTAAGCGAGCCTTTTGTGGAGAAATGCTGGCAAAACGATGTTTAGCAATAGCTTCCATATTCTACCTCCTAACGCTTTTTAGCTTTCTTATCTGCAGCATGGCCGCGATAAGTACGAGTAGGTGCAAATTCGCCCAGCTTGTGACCAATCATGTCTTCTGTAACGAAAACTGGTACATGCTGGCGACCATTATGGACAGCGATGGTCAAATTGATCATAGTTGGAATGATCATTGAACGACGGGACCAAGTCTTAATAGGCTTTTTGTCTCCGCTTTCCACCGCTTTCTCTACCTTCTTCAGCAAGTGTAGGTCAATGAAAGGACCTTTCTTGAGAGAACGTGGCATGGCGATTCCTCTTTATATATTATTTGTTACGACGACGTACAATGTACTTGTCAGTAGATTTATTCTTACGAGTCTTGAAGCCCTTAGTTGGCATACCCCAAGGTGATACTGGGTGACGACCGCCTGATGTACGACCTTCACCACCACCATGTGGGTGATCAACTGGGTTCATTGCAACACCACGTACCGTTGGACGAACACCGCGCCAGCGTGTAGCACCGGCTTTGCCTAGCTCACGTAGCATGTGTTCAGAGTTACCAACTTCACCGATAGTCGCACGACCTTCAGAAAGAACTTTACGCATCTCACCAGAGCGTAGACGTAATGTCACGTAAGCGCCATCACGAGCAATGATTTGTGCGTATGCACCAGCAGAACGTGCAACTTGCGCGCCCTTACCAGGTTTTAATTCAACACAGTGAACAGTAGAACCTACTGGGATGTTGCGCAATGGTAAGCAGTTACCTGCTTTGATTGGCGCATCAACACCTGATTGAACTGTATCGCCGGCTTTAAGACCTTTTGGTGCGATAATGTAACGACGCTCACCGTCTGCGAACAGAACTAGTGCAATATTTGCACTACGGTTTGGATCGTATTCTAAACGTTCAACGATAGCTGGAATGCCATCTTTAGTACGTTTAAAGTCAATTAGACGGTAGTGTTGCTTATGACCACCACCAACGTGACGTACTGTAATACGACCGTTATTGTTACGACCACCAGATTTAGATTTTTTCTCTAAAAGAGGTGCGTATGGCTTACCCTTATGTAGGTCAGCGTTAACGATTTTTACAACGTGACGACGACCAGGGGAAGTCGGCTTACATTTAACAATAGCCATTTTTAACTACTCCTGTTATTCCGCGCCGCCAACGAAGTCTAGGTCTTGACCTTCTTTCAAGATTACGTACGCTTTTTTCACGTCTGAACGACGGCCTTGGCGTGCACCTTGACGTTTGGTCTTGCCCTTAGTGATAAGGGTATTTACAGACTTAACTTCAACTTCAAACAACTTTTGTACAGCTGCTTTAATCTCTTTCTTAGTTGCATTGATTGCTACTTTGAAAACAATAGTGTTATTGCCTTCAGCAGCCATCGTTGCTTTTTCAGAGATATGTGGGCCGCGTAGGACTTTTAGTAGACGCTCTTCACTGATCATGCCAGCATCTCCTCAACTTGCTTGACTGCAGCTGCAGTCATTAGAACCTTGTTGAATGCAACTAGGCTTACTGGATCAATACCAGCAACGTCACGTGCGTCAACTTTATATAGGTTACGAGCAGCTAAGAATAGATTCTCGTCTACTTCGCCAGTTACGATAAGAACATCGTTAAGCTCAAGTTCTTTAAGCTTAGCAACTAGCTCTTTTGTCTTTGGTGCTTCAATTGAGAAGTCTTCAACAACGATCAAACGATCTTGACGAACTAACTCAGAAAGAATGCTCTTTAGAGCACCGCGGTACATTTTTTTGTTTACTTTTAAGCTGTGATCTTGTGGTTTCGCAGCAAAAGTAACACCACCTGAACGCCAGATTGGGCTACGAATCGTACCCGCACGAGCTCGGCCTGTACCTTTTTGACGCCATGGCTTAGCGCCACCGCCAGATACTTCTGAACGTGTTTTTTGAGCGCGTGTACCTTGACGAGCACCTGCTGCATAAGCAACAACTACTTGGTGTACAAGAGCTTCGTTAAACTCACGTCCGAAAGTAGTTTCGGATACAGTTAGTGCCGCAGCACCTTTAACCATAAGTTCCATTACATACTCCTAAGACGTTATGCTTTAACAGCTGGTTTAACGATCACGTTGCCACCTGTTGAGCCTGGTACTGCACCTTTAATAAGAAGCAGATTGCGCTCAGCGTCAACACGTACGATCTCTAGGTTTTGAGTAGTACAACGCTCAGCACCCATGTGACCTGCCATTTTTTTGCCTTTAAATACGCGACCTGGAGTTTGACATTGGCCAATTGAACCCGGAGCACGGTGAGACAAAGAGTTACCGTGAGTCATATCTTGAGTACGGAAGTTCCAACGCTTAACAGCGCCTTGGAAGCCCTTACCTTTAGATGTACCAGTAACGTCTACTTTTTTGATTTCGTTAAAGATTTCAACACTTAGCTCAGCGCCAACTGCGAATTCTTCACCGCTTTCTAAACGGAATTCCCAAAGACCGCGACCTGCTTCAACACCTGCTTTCGCAAAGTGACCAGCTTCAGGCTTAGATACGCGGTTAGCTTTCTTAGAACCACAAGTAACTTGAATTGCGTTGTAGCCATCAGTTTCTACAGTTTTCACTTGAGAAACACGGTTAACTTCAACTTCAACAACTGTTACTGGGATAGAAACGCCTTCTTCGGTAAAGATGCGGGTCATGCCCACTTTACGACCGACTAGACCAATCATAATAATCTCCCCTTAACCTAGGCTAATTTGAACATCAACACCAGCAGCAAGGTCTAAACGCATTAGTGCGTCAACAGTTTTATCTGTTGGCTCAACAATGTCGATTAAACGCTTGTGAGTACGAATTTCGTACTGGTCACGTGCGTCTTTGTTAACGTGAGGAGAAGTAAGAACAGTAAAACGCTCTTTACGAGTAGGAAGTGGAATAGGACCACGAACCTGAGCGCCAGTGCGCTTAGCTGTTTCAACGATTTCCGCCGTAGACTGATCGATTAACTTGTAATCGAATGCTTTTAGGCGAATACGTATACGTTGGTTCTGCATGAGACAGAGCTCCAATAATAAATACACAAACAATATCGCCACTCAATCCCGTTAAAACGAGAGAATGCCGATTGATTTATGTGAAACCATAGGTCCAAAATTAGGACACATTGTCAGTTAACTTATATTACAATTTATTTTAATGATTACTCAAAAAATAAGCTCTAATAATATTAACCGCGAACATAAGCTGAGTATTCATTCTAAGTACTAACCCTACTCTGTAGGAATCAGCACTTTCCTCGCTGCTCATTGGTTCACAACCGACTTAAGCCAGTGCGTTGCATTATACAGATCACACTTTTAGATGCAAGCATTGTTTGAAAAACAAACGAAAAAAATATAACCAGAAACGATACGCTTTGCTAACTAGAAACTATAAGAGAAAAAAGCAAACACAGAACCCCCCTCTCTGAATGATATTTTCATTTTCAACATATCAAATTAATACCAACATAATTAAATGCTTATTATTGGTAGGACTAGGCTTGGCTTTCTCTTATAGTTTCTAGAGCAAAGCTTTCTAGTTAGCGAAGCCTATAATCTTTTCTTACAGGCAACAAAAAGGGAAGCCTAAGCTTCCCTTTTTTTTAGTCATGCGATTTATCGCAAAATCTTTAGCTATTAAGCGAAGATTTTAGCAACAACACC
>NZ_MAJV01000180.1:0-449 GCF_001691065.1 Aliivibrio sp. 1S128
GATGCATTTGTTATATGCGTTCTTAAAATTGGTTAAAAACAGCTTCTATTTTGTTGCCATCTAAATCCAGAACATAAGCTGCATAATAACCTTCACCATATTCAGGTCTTAGATTAGGCTTACCAGAACAAGTGGCTCCATTTTTAATTGCAATCTTATAGAAATTATCGACTGATTCACTATTTGGGGCATTAAAAGCAACATGAGAGCCATTACCATTAGTCGGACTATTTTCACAAGGACAACCAACCCAAAATTCAAAACTATCACCATAAGCAGCTGCAATTCCATCAATATAATGGGAGCGTTTTATTGATAGAGTTTCAAATACTGCATCATAAAATGCCACTGCCGCTACTACGTCTTTTGTACCAATAGAAATATGATTAATGATCACGTCAATCTCCTTATTAATTTTAATCCTTTCAAGCATATAACGCCTGCATAAC
>NZ_MAJV01000181.1:0-716 GCF_001691065.1 Aliivibrio sp. 1S128
CCGCCATAAACACCGAAACTAAAGACAAACCTACAATGCCGAATGTAGTAAATCGTGTTGATGCGATTGTTATGGCGCAACTTGCGACAACCGTAGCAATATACTACAATAATGAATATTAACTTTAAATAGGATACTTACAATGGCTACAGCAAGCATCAGATTAGACCAAGACCTTGTGCAAAAAGCTACTATTATGGCTAAAGCATTCAGTCGCACCGCACCAAAACAAATTGAACACTGGGCTAAAATTGGTGAAATGATGGAAGATAACCCAGAACTATCATATGAGTTTGTAAAACAAGCAATTATAGCCAAAGCTGAAAAAGAAGCAGGGAAATTGGAGAGCTATAATTTTGGCTAATATAACTCAAATTTTACAGACACCTACATTTAAAAAAGCAGTAAAAAGGTTACATAAAAATCAAAAGACGGATCTTGATAATGCAATTAAAGAATTAATGAAAGAGCCATTATTAGGAGAGCAAAAGAAAGGTGACTTGTCATTTTTACGTGTCCATAAATTCAAAATGGTTAAGCAATTAACACTACTTGGTTACAGTTATGAAGATGGCACGGTCACCCTTGAGCTAATGGCATTAGGATCTCATGAAAATTTTTACCGTGATGTTAAACATATCTTCTGAGCCATAACGCCTGCATAACACGTTTGCTACGATACAGACTTAGCTGAATTTTAACGCCTTAATCACTGA
>NZ_MAJV01000181.1:775-1452 GCF_001691065.1 Aliivibrio sp. 1S128
TTGATGCATTTGTTATGCCTATTAACTTAGTTGTTCTTTTGCCTCATTAAGAATCTTTTGATAATGCTCGATACCAGTACCAATATCACCTTTATATGGTTTTAATTCTATTAATTGCTCTATAGTTATATTGTCTATTGGATCGATTGTATTCTCTCCCCACTGTGAAAAAATAGATAAAATCATGGCAGATCTAATCTCAATATTCTCCGGCCAAATAGGATTACTTGATTTAGTAAAATAGTTACCAAACATATAATTAGGGTTTGAAAATAACAGGTAAAATTTATGTCTCCAATACTCTTCATGCTCTGCACAAATAGTTTGGTATGTCACCGTTTTAATAGAATCTCGAAGTTTATAGTACCTCAATATATGCCGTGCAGCAGTCAACCATATTAAACGATCTTGTTTTGGCATTTGTAATTGGTCATCAATATCAAGAGATTCAAAAGCCCATTTCAAAGAAAGCTTTGCTTGAGCAATAACTTCTTTATCATTTGCTAATGCCAAATCTTCTTTTTGTTTCTTCTTTGTTACTCTCAACGAAAAGTATGCAATACCAATTGAAAATAATGTAGCGCCAGCAAAAATTGTTCGCCATAACTCTAAATTAACTGTTTCCAATTCTGTTCTCCAATGTAAAATTAATGGGCATAATGTAGTGGTCAAGTAAA
>NZ_MAJV01000182.1:0-1045 GCF_001691065.1 Aliivibrio sp. 1S128
CAAAAAATTTCGGACTCAGTACGCACAACGCCTGCATAACACGTTTACTACTACGACGACTTAGCTGAATTTTACCGCCTTAAACACCTAAACCAAAGACAAACCTACAACGCCGAATGTAATAAATCGTGTTGATTGCTTTGTTATGCCTTATGTGGATAAAGTGAGTTTATTTATCTCGACCAACTAAAAGGCCAAAAAATAATCCTATTGCACCACCAAAAAGTAACTTTGATGATGTTGGTTTATCAGAAAAAAGGGCAACAGCAGCAGTGCCTATAGTTGCACCAGTAACACTACCCACAACTTGTTTTGAAGAGATATTTATACCTGATGCCCAATAAACAAAATCTTCACAATTATTGTTAAAAAGTGAATATTTCCAAGAATCTATTTGGCTACGAGCGTTGGCTATTGTTTCGCAAGGTGAATACTTTGATTCAACATTACTAACAACCGTATATTTGTCATTAACAACGACATCCCATTCTTCTTCTTTGACTGTACCATTTCTTTTCGTCGCTGAAATTAATTTAAATTTACCATTTTCGCAAAGACTATCTGATACTATCGACCAGTGATCATAACCACCAAAATTTGATTTAATAAGATCCCCAGGCGCCACGTCTAACATATCCATATTTAATATCCATATTTAATATCCATATTTAATATCCATATTTAATATCCATATTTAATATCCATATTTAATATCCATAAAAATAATATGATCATTATATGGTGATTTAACAAACAAAATTCAACCTTTAAAGCACAAAAATTAGGCATAACGCCTGCATAACACGTTTGCTACGATACAGACTTAACTGAATTTTAACGCCTTAATCACTGAAACTAAAGGCAAACTGACAACGCCGAGTGTAGCAAATCGTGTTGATGCATTTGTTATGAGTATTACTTAAATGGGCTAAGATCGATACCCTCTAACTCACAAACAGCCATGATTGTTGGATGTGATGATAAACGATTTAGATAAGCTGACAGATGCTCAAAACTTAATGGCGATTTCTTAATTGGTAAACAC
>NZ_MAJV01000183.1:0-437 GCF_001691065.1 Aliivibrio sp. 1S128
GTGTTATGCAGGCGTTATACATATTTAAAATATTTTAAGTCACTCGCACTTTTTATTTATTGTTAACTATGAATCTAAAGTATAAATATACTATACCAATCATTTAATTAGTGAAGGATTATATTAATGAAAGGCTCAATATTAACGTTTAATGAATCTACTCGTGAAGGTGTTATCTCAGGGGAAGATGGTAATCGTTATGATTTAAATATAGCAGAATGGAAAAGTGATTCATTACCAAAATCTGGTGATACCGTTGATTTTTCTATCTTAGATGAACAAGCGACCGCTATTTATATTATTTCAAATACATCTACAAGCTCCAAAAAAGTTCCAGCAGCTCTTTTAGCATTTTTCTTAGGTGCTTTGGGTGTGCATAAATTTTATTTGGGTTATAAAAAACAAGGCTTAATTATGCTACTTGTATTTATATTTGG
>NZ_MAJV01000184.1:0-723 GCF_001691065.1 Aliivibrio sp. 1S128
GTTGATGCGATTGTTAACTGTACTTCTTACACCAAGCGAATTTCTAATTTTTTACCTAATGCTGAAGCAAAACGTTCAAGAGTTGATAATTTAACATCATCTGAATGGTTTTCAATTCGTGATATAGCACTTTTTTGTGTCTGGAGCTTTGATGCTAGATCGACCTGAGTTAACCCTGCATCTTTACGCGCTTCTTTCAACAAGGCACCAAATTTAAACGATTGGTAACCTTCTTCATATCCGTCAGAAAAATCAATGTCGCTTGCTTTACGGTTAGCTAAATATTTTTTAAAGTCACTCATATTATTTCCTCGCTAAATAGTCTTTACGACGATTCTCTGCAATTTTGATTTCTTTTGGTGGCGTTTTTTGTGTTTTCTTTTGAAAACCATGATTGAGAACAACTAAGTTATCACCATCAAAAAAGCCTAATAAACGAAATATATTCCCACCAACTTGTACTCTCACTTCCCAGATATTGTCAGTATTAACCAGCTTTTTAAGGTAAGTCGTTGGGATCTTGTCCAATTCTTCAATTAACTGAAGTACCCAAGCTACTTTCTGCGCTTGCTTACCCGAAAGTGAATCTAAAAATTCAGCTATCGGACATTTACCGTCTTCGGTAGTATAAAAATCAATATTTCTCATACACAAATGTTAACATCAATGTGAACTTTTGCAAGCTAGAAATTTTCGCTTTGTACAGTTAACGCCTGCATAACA
>NZ_MAJV01000184.1:803-2616 GCF_001691065.1 Aliivibrio sp. 1S128
ATGCATTTGTTATGTGCGTTTCAATTTAGACAGATGTTTTTGATATTTACGCTCTCGAAAAAACCATGAAATTAAACTTGTTGGTATCAATACACCAATTGCAATTGTGATATAAATTGCTGATTCTTGTATTGATGATAAATACCACGCAGAAGATGGGAAAATAAAACCGGCAAGAATGTGACCGACAAGCAAACCAAATAGAGCCAGACTAGAGCTACGTATCATATAGCTAATCATTCCTCTTTTACGTTCATTTTTCCATTTGTGAAATGCAATATCAGGGTCTTTCATAAAACATAACCTTATATCGTGAACTAGATTTAAATTGAGTAATTAAGAATTTGACGATTTTGCTAACCTTCTTTTCTTACACTCTTTTTCATAAATGGTTTCACTTATTATCCACATAAAATAATTTATGATTAAACCAAAAACGAGTAAAGCAGATATTTGTACATAGAAGTCTAGCCAATATTCTTCCCATGTACGTATTTTATCGAAAACAATATAGCCAATAAATCCACCGAACAAGACAGCGCCACCAATAATCAATGTTTGCTTTAAAACATAATTTAGCTGCCCTTTTTTACGGGTAATTGCCCAACGTTCAAATTGCTTATTTTTCCACTGCTTGATCATAGGTTAATTTTCTCGTTTTAGTAACAACCAAAGATTAAGATTATACCCTTCACGATTAATAAAATGTGTTCTACTTCAATAGAAAAGAAGATGTAAGCCTCACACAGTAAAAAAGCACATAACGCCTGCATAACACGTTTGCTACTATGCAGATTAAGCTTAAATTTACCACTTAATACGCTAAACTCAAAGAAACCTAGAATGCCGAATGTAGCAAATCGTGTTGATGCGATTGTTAAGTGCATTCACAACGTATGCGATTGAGCCTTTTCATGAACAGCTTTGAAGCCATCATGCACTTGCTTTAAGTCGCTAAGTTCAACCTTAGGAATTTTAATTTGTGGTCGATTTACTAATTGACCGCCAATACGCTTAGCACGTATATCATGAATATCTGTACCTACATGGAAGAAATAACAAATTAGAAAACCACTGATCATGAAGTAATAAACTATCCCATCTTCGGCAGTTTTTCCATGTTCTACACCAAAATGTAAAAATACACTTCGAATAACATCGTCACTAACACCACCTTTTGAATCTACAACTCTAACTACCGATATACGTATAAAATGATCAAGTTTAAGCGATGTTTGCAGTTTGATTGACTTATTTTTAATAGATGAAGCTAAGATGCTTTCAAACTGTTGTTGCAACTGAACACTTGAAAACTCTTCCAATGAAGAAATCGATGCTCGCCATAAAATACTAATGAGAAAAAGATAGTACTCAGTATACTTAAATCCATTGAATTCAATATACTTTCTTGTCTTTTTTACTCCTTTACTACTTTTAAATAATCTAGTTCCATATTTTTCATAGTTATCACTAAGAAACTGTTCACAACTTCGGCATAATAATTTTTCTTTAGGGTCTGAGTTAACTTTTTTTGGGACTGTTGTTTCATCACAAGTAATAGACACCAGTTGACCGTTACCTTTTTTCAACCCTCTTAAATACGATTTGGGGATTATATGTGATTTTTGCAATACATCATCTTTTCCACACAGCCTGCAATTCATTCTATTTTTTCCTCCTAGCACTTAACGCCGCAATAACACGTTTACTACGACATAGACTTAGCTGAATTTTACCGCCTTAATCACTGAAACTAAAGGCAAACTGACAACGCCGAGTGTAGCAAATCGTGTTGATGCATTTGTTATGCCTA
>NZ_MAJV01000185.1:0-366 GCF_001691065.1 Aliivibrio sp. 1S128
ATACCTTCAAGAATAGCAATTCGTTTTTGCATAAACTCGTAATCATCAACATCTAACAAATAAGCAGACGGTTGACCGTGCTCTGTAATTAACACCGGTTCTTTTGAAGCATGAAGCTCAGAAAGAATCTTGGTTGCTTGACGTTTTAATGTAGTAACTAATTCAACTTTCATATTCAGTTTCCATTATTGAAAGAACAAAGTGTCACTATTGTATCACTTAATTAGCCATTGAGACAGTTCATTTAACGCCGCAATAACACGTTTACTACGACACAGACTTAGCTAAATTTTACTGCCTTAATCACTGAAACAAAAGGCAAACCTACAACGCCGAATGTAGTAAATCGTGTTGATTGCTTTGTTA
>NZ_MAJV01000186.1:0-2357 GCF_001691065.1 Aliivibrio sp. 1S128
TTGATGCATTTGTTATAACACCTAATAATGGTGGCTAATGAAACTAAAATCAAAATCTCAAGATTATGGTATTGATATCACAAAAAATTAACCGTAATTTTTTTACGGCTGGAGTTATCAATGTGCTATACTCAGTCTAACTAGATAATAATAAATGAGATAAAAAATGATTAGTAGATTTTCAGTGACAGGATTCAAAAACTTTAAAGATACCATCACTTTAGATTTTACAAATACTAAAGGCTACAATTTTAATGACCAATATATTGTTAATGGTATTGTAAATAAAGGTCTTATATACGGTAGAAATGGAGTTGGCAAGTCAAACTTTGGGTTTGCATTATTCGATATAGTTAAGCATGTCACAGACAAAAACATAGATAGTGATAACTATCATAACTACCTCAATGCAGATTCAGATTCTAACATTGCAGAGTTCAGCTATGAGCTTTCTTTTGAGTGTGGAACTATTCAGTATAACTACGGTAAATCAGATTTAGAAACGCTAGTGTATGAAGAAATCATAATTAATGGCAATAGATTTGCTTTCATTGATAGAAGAGTTAGCACCATTGCGGAAATTAATGCAAAAGGGGCGGAAAACCTTGAAAAAGACATAGGAAACAGCAATTTATCTATAATTTCCTATATAAATAAAAACACCTTACTTACAGAAAATAATGATAATTCGTGTTTTTCAAAGTTTATTAAGTTCATCAATGGGATGTTATTTTTCAGGTCACTAGATGGCAATAGCTATATTGGTTTTGAGCAAGGAAGTAGTGGGATCTTAGAAGATATTGCAAAACGAGGCAATACTAAAGATCTTGAAAAATTCCTAAATACAGCTGGTGTTGATTGTCAATTATCAGAAATTGAACGAGATGGTTCAAATTCAATCGGGTTCAAATTTAAAAATAAAACAGTACCATTTTATAGCATAGCTTCCCAAGGGACTAAATCTCTTGCTTTATTTTATTTTTGGCTACAACGATTCAGAAACTCACAAGAAATTTCGTTTATTTTTATTGATGAATATGATGCATTCTATCATCACGAACTTTCCGAATTGGTTATTGAAAACCTACTAGGAAGTAGCGCTCAAGCGCTAGTGACAACTCATAACACCTCAATAATCTCGAACGATTTGTTAAGACCTGATTGTTATTTTATGTTGACCAAAATTGATTTCAAATCCTTGTCTCATAGAACAAGGAAAGATTTAAGAGAAGCCCACAACATTGAGAAAATGTTTAAAGCTGGAGCATTTAATGGTTAATTACATTCTGTTTGTCTTCGAGGGTCAAGTAACAGAGCATGATATAATGAAAAACATGCAAAATTACTATTTGAACAGTAAAACTGACGGTGTGTACTTACTTTCTTCAAACTGTGGAGATATATATAGCTTATATGGAAAATTACAAGATGATTCTGACTTAGACATTTTCCCTCTGCTTAAAAAGAAACAAGCGAACTCTCATTTAAAAGACATAAAAAGAAATCAGATTTCAGAAATATACTTATTTTTTGATTATGATGGACACGCTCCAGCAGCAACTGATGATAAATTATTGGAACTTCTTAAGCACTTTTGTGATGAAACCGATAATGGGAAGCTCTATATTAGCTATCCTATGGTCGAATCCTTAAAGCATGTTACAGACGATGATTTTAACTCACTTACAGTTAAAGCTAAAGAAAATATAGGTTATAAAAAAATTGCAAGCGAGCAATGCAAACGTGAGAACATTAGTTTTAAAAAACTCACTCATGATAGTTGGAAATCTTTAAATTTAGCTCATTTAAAAAAAATGAATCACTTAGTTAATGATAAAAATGAAGTACCAACAAGTATTTATGAACAATTTACAATTTTAAAAAATCAAATTGAAAAACATATAGCGCCAAATAATGAAGTGGCAGTATTATCAAGTTATCCTATATTCTTATTCGATTATTATGGAGTAGAAGCAATAGAGGAGCTTACTTCTTAGGTTAACATAGCCCTATATTTATTAAGATATGGGGGCTTAGGTGTTATAACGCCTGCATAACACGTTTACTACTATGCAGATCAAGCTGAATTTTACCGCCATAAACACAAAAACCAAAGACAAACCTACAATGCCGAATGTAGTAAATCGTGTTGATGCATTTGTTATATGCTTTGTTTCATTGCGGGCTTACCTAAGCTTTTTAATTTTTTATTTAATTCTTCTTGTTTTGACTTCAAAATAGCAGGTTGAACAAAATAAAAATCAAAGAGCGATTCTATTGCTTCTAAGTTCCATTCGGCCTCACCAACTTCAACTTCAACTATTTCACCTGTTGCTGTCAGGGTAAGAGCGTGAATG
>NZ_MAJV01000187.1:0-375 GCF_001691065.1 Aliivibrio sp. 1S128
TGCTTAGGGTTTTGCTCACAAAGATGAATACAAATCGCAGAGCTTTCAAAGATTGCCATTCCATCGTCAATTAATGTAGGAATTCTACCCGCTGGATTCAATTTTAAATATTCAGCTGATTTGTGGAAGCTCGATTTCCTATCAACTAACAACAATTGATAGTCTAATTCCATGAAATGTAATAAGAAGTGCGGAGCTAAACTCGCGTTGTTTGGGTAATAATATAACTGATACAAAATGACTTCCTTTTCTTAATCCACAAATACTCATAACGCCTGCATAACACGTTTACTACTATGCAGATCAAGCTGAATTTTACCGCCATAAACACAGAAACCAAAGACAAACCTACAATGCCGAATGTAGTAAATCGTG
>NZ_MAJV01000187.1:418-1109 GCF_001691065.1 Aliivibrio sp. 1S128
TGATGCATTTGTTAGGCGAATACTTACACCGTTGACGATATATTTTTTATTACCCAAGCAAAATTTTGGAAAAATACTATAGATATTAATACAAACCCAATCACATAACATGCAAAGCAACTTAAAAATGATACTCGTCTTTTCTTGTCAGCAGACCAATGTAGATTCCAAAAGACACTTTGAACATATTCTTTATCTTTATGCATTCTACCATCATGCTCAAGCATTGAGCTTTCTAAGTCATCTTTAAAAGACTCATAATTAATGCCAATATCTTCAGCATATGGCCTCAAATGCCATTCAGGTTTCCCTTCATTGTCAAAGGTGGCAAAAGTTGAATATTCTTTAATAAGCCGAGGGCAACGAGCTTGATAAATTAAAGTAGCCAAAGCAAAAAACAAAGCCGCAAAGTAAAAAAGTCTCCATGAAAATGGGAGTGCAAGATTCACCTGAAACGTATAATCAAATAATGTCACTGTAGCCATTTCATTAGTTAATGATAAAACCTTTGCTGCAATTGGTACGATAAATATCCAAATATACATTGATGATATCATTTTAATATTTTTAATCTGATTCAATTGCGACCAATTTAATTCAACCTCTTTGAACTTTATTTGAATCGCTTCTACATAACTAGACACAACTAACCTCACTTTTGTTATATGATCTTCGCCTAACGCCTGCATAA
>NZ_MAJV01000188.1:0-511 GCF_001691065.1 Aliivibrio sp. 1S128
GCTAATATGAGTTTTACGGGAAGTTTCATTTCAATAGTCTTAATGATTAAATTCCAGTCTCAGGATCCATAGGCTCTGATCGATAATCTTTCCCAGCAATAATATCGTAACGAATAACAGTAGAGTCATTAAACAAGTCAAAGACCATTCCTATCGAATGTCGATTTTGCTTTAATTTATTATCAATATACAAATCACAAGATATATTTCCAGACCAATATTCAACTGAATCCCATTTACGAATACTTGCATTACAATTTCGAGACTCTAAATGAGCTGTCGATGGCAATGTATCATTCGTTACTTCAGTTCGACGAGAAAGCCGAAAGCCAGCAAAAACCTCATCAAACGCATTGTTTACTTTAAAGTTTATTGAATATAGTGTCATGCCACAATTCGAATTATAACTTTTATAAGGTATGCGTAATTCATAGCTGTTTTCATCTTCTGAAAAATCATGCTCAATTTTAATTGTTCCCTTGGCTGCTCTCGTTACTTTGCCTGTATTTGC
>NZ_MAJV01000189.1:0-595 GCF_001691065.1 Aliivibrio sp. 1S128
GTTATGCAGGCGTTATAAATACGGGTAAGTTATTCATAATAAGGACATTCAATGAATCAGATTAATATCCAACACTTTAAACATCCTTATGCCGAATTTGTGCTTGGCTCATATGACGGTAAGCTTTGTCTTTGTGACTTTCGATATCGTAAAATGAGAAGTACAGTTGATGATCGTATTAAGCGCAGCCTTAATGCTGAATTCGTAGAAAGAAACGACGATGTTTTAGAATCTACCAAAACGCAACTTGAAGAATACTTTCTTGGTGAACGAAGTGTTTTCGATATTCCTTTATTACTGGTTGGTACGGATTTTCAAAAATCGGTGTGGGACGCATTAAATAAAGTGAAATACGGTGACATTGTAACGTATCAAGATTTGGCTTTATCAATTGGCAATGAAAGCGCGGTTAGGGCGGTTGGAAATGCTAATGGTGCAAATGGATTGGCAATTATAATTCCTTGTCACAGGGTAATTGGCAGCCAAGGTGAGCTTGTTGGCTATGGTGGCGGTTTATCATTGAAAAAACGCCTTTTAGAATTAGAGCAGAATCTCTTCATCTAAGTCTAAATAGTATTTATAACAAATGCATCAA